>JADGQN010000018.1 GCA_017881765.1 Syntrophobacterales bacterium
TCGTCCCAGGGTCCCGTGAGCAGCTTATGGAGGAACCTCTGAGAGCCCTCGACAACCTTGTGGCAAAGGCCGAGCGTAGCCGCGAGTTCCTCCGTTCTGGGTTTGAGGGGCGTAATGTCATAGGCCCCCGTATCGATCAGGGTGAGGTGCTGGTAGTTCTTGAGCATAGTCCGCATCAGTTTGAGTGCGCGCTCCGGACCGAATTTCCTGACGCAGTATGCGTATTCACCCTCAAGATTATTCTCGGATTCCAACCAGCCCCGCGTCAGGTAATAACTGCATGTTTCCTTCGAGAGCGCTCTTCTCCTTTCCGTGGAGCCGAGGAGCAACGATATGCAATCCTCCGCCTTGGGAAAGATGAGACGCGCCGTCTCCGATTTTATTCCCACCAGCGCATTCCCGCAGTAACCAAACGCCAGTATAATGGTCGACACGTTGCTTATTCTGTAAATGGCTGCCTGAATCTGCTCTTTAAGCTTCTCCGGCTTCGTGTGTAACTTGGAATCAATCCAGAGAACGGGGTGGGTAACGCCTGTCGCCTGAATGGCCAGGTTAAGCTCGTCTGCAATAGTGTTACAGGCTATAATGATCGTACTCATTTGGAAGGCAGGGGGCTTTAAGCCTCTTCCTCCTTGTAAACTCGCGCTGTGATATCCTCCAGGGAAGTCCGTATATCTTTGTTTTCGTAAACGATGCGATAAAGCTCTTCGGTGATAGGCATCTCTACGCTGCGCGTTTTTGAGAGCCGGTAGGCAGCATCGATCGTGTAATAGCCCTCAACGACAGTCCTCTGATCACGTACTATCTCCATGGCCTTTTTGCCCCGCGCCAGCTCAACGCCGAATTGACGGTTCCTGCTCAAAGGACCGGTGCAGGTGAGCACCAGATCGCCCAAGCCTGAAAGTCCCATGAAGGTCGCATCTTTCGCGCCGAGCGCTTTTCCTAATCGCCGCATCTCCGCAAGTGCCCGGGTGACATAAGCCGCCTGGGTGTTGCTTCCAAGACTTAAGCCCTCGATCATGCCTGCACCAATCGCCATAACATTTTTCAGGGCTCCTCCCAGCTCAACACCCGTAACATCCTCACTCGTATATACTCTGAATCTCTCGTTGTGGAGCATCTCCTGAAAATGGCTGGAGACCTGTTTGTTCCGGGAGGCAATCACGACCGCGGTGAAAACGCCTTTTGCCACCTCTCTCGCGAACGATGGTCCGGAGAGGACGGCGACGCCGGCATTATATCCGACTATTTCAAAAGCCACCTCGCTCATCCTCAAGAAGGTTTCGGTTTCGAGCCCCTTGCTGAGGAGGAGGATCTTTTTGTCGGACAAATAAGGCGCTGCCTGCTGTAGGGTGGGTCGCAAAGCGAAGGAGGGGGTTGCCAGAATGACGTCGTCGGCTGCTTTGACGGCTTGCTCGAGGGAACTGGTGCACTCAATAGCTTCGGGAATGGGCGCGCCCGGAAGATAAAAACTATTCTCGCCTGTCCGTCTGATTATCTCGCAGAGTTCCGGCTCGTAAACCCAGAGGAGCGTCTGGACACCCTTTCGGGCCAGGTGGATCGCACATGCAGTGCCCCAGGCACCGCCACCGACGACCGCTACGCGCATCATACCAACTTGCCTTCATTCATATAGCTTCGTTGCCTGCGCCCTGCCTCACTCCAGCGTACTTGAAGTACGCCTCCGTTCGTCACGGCTTGAGCGCCCGAGGCACCCGGCCGAAGGCTGGGTCGTATTTTTGAATGCAACTTGGTCTTAATCCTCACCGATCAAGCCCACGCCCCGAATCTTTTCGTCGTCTTCGAGGTCCATGACTTTAACACCGAGCCCGCCCCGGTGGTGCTCGGTTACGGTCTCCAGGTTGAACCGAATGGTCCTGCCGGAGTCCGTGACCAGGATGAACTCATCCTTCGGTCCCGCCCGTTTCACCCGCACAACGTCCCCATTCTTAGTGCTGCATTTCACGTTGATGATGCCTGTGCCGCCCCTGGCTTGAACCTTATACCTGGAACAGGCCACCATTTTACCGTATCCTTTCTCCGTGACGGTGAAGAGCCAGCATGACGCATCGACAACCTCCGCTGACGCAACCTCGTCCCCTTTCCGTAAGCGGATTCCGCGGACTCCGTAGGCGGTTCTCCCCATCGGTCGTATCTGGTCTTCCTTGAACCGGATAGCCATGCCTTTTCTCGTGGCCAGGGAGACCTCTTGCTTGGGCTCCAGGGGAAGTACGTCGATCAGGTCATCATCCTCGGGCAGAAAGATCACTTTTATCCCTGAAAACCTCACGTTCTTGAGCGCGGCCAGACTGATCTTCTTGACGTGCCCCTTCTTCGTCACGAGAAAAAGATATTTGTCCTCGGGGAAGTCTTTCACGTGGGTGAAGGCTGTGATGCGCTCGTCAGCATCGGTCTTGACGACGTGCGCCAGCTGCTTGCCCTTGGAGGAGAGGGGCGCTTCAGGAATCGTATGCACTTTCCGGACGTATGCTTTTCCCTTGCTCGTAAAGAAAATCATGTACGAATGGGTAGAGGCAATGTAGAGATGATCTACAAAGTCGTCCTCTTTGACGATGATACCGACTCTGCCCTTACCGCCACGAAGCTGCTGTTTGTACTGGTCGAGCGAAGTTCGTTTGATGTAGCCTCCGTATGTGAGGGTTACGACTACCTCTTCCTCTTTGATCATATCCTCGATGGTGATTTCGGGCAGCTGATCGACTATCTCGGTCAGCCTCTCGTCTCCATATTTTTCCCTTATCTCCGTCAGTTCCTCTTTGATAAGCTTCATCAGCAACGGCTCGTTCTGGAGTATCTCCCGTAGCCGCTTTATCTCGGCCACGGTCGCCTTGTGCTCGTCGAGAATCTTGTTTCGCTCCAAGGAAGTTAGACGGGCGAGCCGCATATCCAGGATGCTCTGGGCCTGCTTCTCCGAAAACTGAAAGCGGGCGATGAGTGCGTTTCTTGCTTCTTCTGTGTTCTTGGCTTTCCGTATGATCGCCACGACTTCATCGATATGCTCCAGCGCTATCTTAAGACCGTCGAGGATGTGTAGCCGATCCTCCGCCTTCCTTAGTTCGAAGGCGGACCTCTTGGTCACCACCTCTTTTCTGAAGTTGACGAACTGCTGAATTATCTGTTTGAGATTGAGGAGCTTTGGTTCGTTGTTGACAATCGTCAGAAATATGATGCCGAACGTGGTTTGCATCTGCGTGTGCTTATAGAGCTTGTTCAAGATCGGCTCGGCAAATTCGTTTCGCTTAAGCTCTATCACGACCCGGATGCCTTCTCTTGAAGATTCGTCCCGTATGGTGGCTACACCCTCGATCTTCTTGTCATTCACCAGCTCTACTATATTCTCAATGAGCCGTGCCTTATTCACCTGGTACGGAAGCTGTGTGATGATGATGGCTTCTCTACCATCCTTCTTGCTCTTTTCGATGGATGCTGTTGCGCGAAGGAGGATGTGGCCCCTTCCCGTCTCGTATGCGTCCTTTATTCCGTCCCGGCCGTAGATGATGGCTTCGGTGGGAAAGTCGGGCCCGGGGATGTAGCGCATGAGCTCGGCTATGGTAACGTCGGCGTCGTCTATGTAAGCTATGGTGCCGTCGATCACCTCTTTGACGTTGTGCGGGGGAATATTTGTTGCCATGCCCACGGCGATACCGGACGACCCGTTGATGAGAAGGCTGGGAATTCTCGAAGGCATCACGACCGGCTCCTGCAGCGACTCATCGTAATTCGGCCTGAAGAGCACAGTCTCTTTTTCTATGTCCTTCAGGATTTCCTCGGCAATCCTGGAGAGCCTGACTTCCGTGTACCGCATAGCTGCAGGCGGGTCGCCATCGATGGAGCCGAAATTGCCCTGACCGTCGACCAGCGGATAACGCATCGAGAAATCCTGTGCCATACGCGCGATGGCATCATAGACAGCCTGATCTCCGTGAGGGTGGAATTTACCGATCACGTCTCCGACGACCCTTGCGGATTTTTTGTAGGGCTTGTCATGGGTATTATTCAGCTCATACATCGCATACAGGATGCGTCTGTGGACCGGTTTAAGTCCGTCTCTCACGTCAGGCAGAGCCCTGCCTATGATTGTGCTCATCGCATAATCGAGATAGGACCGCCTCATTTCGTCTTCTATAGGTATAACGACCGCTGTTGGGGCCATCATGAGCCTCCTTGGTAATGGTGAAAAGCAACAGTCAGCAGTTAGGGTTCGGCCTAAGCCGACCTACGTACGCAACTGGTTTCTGCCCTTGTCTCTGCTGATAGCTGAAAGCTTCTATGCGTAATCTACCATAAGTACTAACCCGTTGACAATTCGGCGTACATCGGTGAGAATAGAGGGCAATGAAATATATCGCAATCCTTCTCGCTGCCATCTTCCTGATCGTTGGTTGCAGTGCGTATGAGAATGAGAACAAAAGCCTGAAAGAGGAACTCAGGCTGCTCCGGGAAGAGAACAACTACCTCAAGGCCGAAATGGTCGGGCTCAAGAAGGAAGTGGATGAGTTGAGGACCAAGCTCAAGGAAGAAAGAGAGAGCGTGACAAAAAGGATCCACGAAGAGGTTCAGGCAGTAAAGAAGGCCCAGGAGGAGCAGAACGGCAGGAAAAGACCAGCTGACGCAAAGCCCCAGCCCCTCAAAAAGAAAACCCCGTGATACCTGTAGGAGAAATTCCAAATCCCAATGTCCTTACGGGATGCTTCGCTAGAGGGGTACCCGTGTCTAACACGGGTCTATGAATAAAGGCGAATCGGTATGAGAAATATAGCTCTCGCGCTTGCATATGACGGGACAAACTATCACGGCTGGCAAAGGCAGCCCGGGGTCGTCACCGTGGAGCAGAAAGTACGGGAAGCACTCCAGAAGATCCTCGACCATGAAACGAAGATCTATGCGGGCGCCCGGACCGACAGCGGGGTGCACGCGATGGATCAGGTGATCAATTTTGTCACGGAGAAAGGCATAGGGCTTCAGAATCTATCGAGGGGTCTGAATAGCCTTCTTCCACCCGATATCAGGGTCATGAGTGCGCGCGACGCAGATGAAAGCTTCCATGCGAGGTACTCCGCGCGCAGTAAGACCTATGTCTACTGTATCCTCAATGAGCTCTCCAATTCCCCTTTCCTTATCCGGTACGTGCTTCACTGGCCTCGCACTCTTGATGTCGGGGCAATGAAGGAAGCGGTGGACTGCCTCATAGGGGAGCATGATTTCAGCGCATTTAAGAAGAAAGATGAGTTCTATAAGAACCCGGCAAGAGAAGTGAAAAGGGCGCGGGTCACCAAAAGGGCAGGCATGATCTATATTATCCTCGAGGCAACAGGCTTCATGCGTTATATGGTAAGGATCATTGCGGGCACCCTCATCCTTGCCGGGCAAGGCAAAATAAACTGCAGTGAATTTAAGGAGATTCTGGAGTCGAGAGAGCGGGAGAGAGCAGGCCAGACCTTACCCCCACACGGGCTCTTCCTGAAAAAGATTACGTACTAGACGTCCCCCACCAAAATCTTATCTCCGTTACCTAACTGCCGATAATACCATAGAACAGCATGTTCAATTAAAGATAACGGTAGCAGAGCACCCTGGAAGGAAACATCCTGTAAGGATGAAGCATTTATGAGAAGCAGAGCTTTTCCAACAACTGTTGTCATCGACCGGGAAAAGACTATCGAAGAGCTGATGCCTGTCATCAAGCATCTGGCCTACAAGATCTCCTACGGTTTTGATGACGATATGCTCATCGACGATCTCGTATCCGCCGGGGTGATGGGGTTGCTCGAATCACTGGATCGGTATGATCCGAGGAAGAATATCAAGCTGAACACGTTCGCGTACTGGAGAATTCGCGGCGCGATGATAGACGAGTTGAGGAAGCGTGACTGGATACCCAAGAACACCAGGTCGAAGGCGAAGAAGATCACTGAGGCGATCCGCGATCTGGAATCGAGGCTGGGCAGATATCCCGAGGAACAAGAGATAGCCCGGGAACTGGATGTAAACCTTGAAGACTACCTGAACATGCTCAAAGAGTTCGGGAGCCTGACCGTCCTGAGTATGGACGAGTTGGCGGAAAAAACAGGGTTGCCGGCTGACGAGATCACACGTTATGCGATGGAGGACGATACCGACCCGGAGCAACATGCGGAACTGAAGGACATCGAGCGCATGCTGGCTAAAGAGATAGAAAAGCTCTCCGAACGACAGCAACAGGTACTGACTTTTTACTATTATGAAGATATGAACATGAAGGAAATAGCCGAGCTTCTCAGCATCACGGAATCAAGAGTCTCGCAGATTCATTCCCAGGCACTCCTGAACCTGAGATCGCGTTTGAAACGGCCCGACTGTACATAGCGGCCCGTAGGAATCTATGGAACAACCCGCCTCAGCACTTTCTGAAGACTTTGGCCGGCGCGTCTGACCGCAGCCCCTGATCCTTTCAGTATAGCTGGTGCACAGAGTGACCCTGCTCGTCCTTCTCGGCCCCTTCTTCCGCCAGGCGGACCCATTCCACGGAATTTTTATTCAGCGCGATGAATCCCACGTGAATATCGGCAAGTTTCGCCTCCTCTTTCGCATCGGAGAGGATGACGAACTGCCGCTCGTCATTGATGGCGTCGCTCACCCGGTTCAGATGGAGAGGGACGAAAAGGTTTCCCCTGTATATCTTATCCCGGCCCTTCAGACGAACCTTGACGAACTTTCCCTCGGGAGGACCGGCTAGGTTTGAACGGCAGTGCTTGCAGATGCGCGCGTCCCCCCGGATCGTTTCCGCGCAGTAAGGACAATCCTTCATCACCTGCATACTGAGTCCTCCTTCCAAGAAGATGTAATCCCCTGGTGATTCTCTATACGTTTATCGGGCGAATCCTGCTGTCAGTTAAGCCTTCGGCCCAATAAGGGAAAGGAGCCATCGGTGGTCACCGTTCAACCAAATCCAGCAATGCCCTCTCACCGCAACCGGTAGTTCACAAGTCTCATAGGTCGTATAAGGCCTATAGGACCTATTTTTTACAGCAGTTACCTTAGATCGTTTAGAGTGAAGATATGTTTATACGTATAACCTTTCGATTCTATAACTTCTTTTCCGCCTTCTAGACGATCAAGAAGGACAACGAGCCCCTTGACAAGGAATCCTTCCTTTTCAGCGATATCTATTGCTTTGAGGGAGGAACCTCCCGTCGTAACCACGTCTTCCAGGATAACTACGTTCATACCCTTTCGCAGGTTCTTGCCGCCCTCGATCCAGAGGTTGTTCCCGTGCCCTTTCGGTTCCTTGCGAATGAAAAAGCCGGGTATGGGATCGCTCGCTGCGTAGGATACCATGACCGTAGAGCAGACCAGAGGGTCCCCACCTATGCTGACACCTCCAACCGCCTCTGCGCCCGGGATCTCGCGTACTTTGTTGTACATGAGGTGACCGACAAGATACATGCCTTCAGGATTGAGCGTCGTCTCTTTGCAATCGATATAGAAGGTGCTCTTCTTGCCGCTGACCAGAGTGAAATCTCCTTCTTCGTAGGACAGGTTCTTCAGGATTCTCAGTAGTCTCTTCTTCTCTTCCTCCACGTCACACCCCCGATGAGATACAGGTAAAGACTTAGACAAAGGTTAAGGTTGAGGTTAAGATAATGAAACAGTAAGATACACTATATCACTATATGATAAAATAAGAACGCTTACTTTTTTCCCCAGCCTCAGCCTAATTTTCTAGCCGTCAGCCCGTTTCTCCTTAGCCTTAACCTTAACCTATTTTTTGTCCTGCACAAACAGTTCCATCTGCTCAAGTTCCATACCCCATGGAAAGCGCAGGGGGTAGTGGCCCGAGAAACAGGCATCGCAAAAGTTGTAGCTAAACGAGTCAGCACCGTTTCCTATTGCCCGTTTCATGCCATCGATGCTTAGATACTCCAGCGTATCAGAGGTCATGTAGGTATTGATCTCCTCCACCTCGTGGGAGGACGCTATCAGCTCGCTGCGGCTCGGGGTGTCAATGCCATAAAAACAGGGAAACTGTGTCGGCGGGGACGTAACCCTGAAGTGTATCTCTTTGGCCCCTTGCTGGCGCAACATTTTGATGATCTTGCGACCCGTGGTTGCCCGGACGATCGAGTCGTCTACGACGACGATCTTCTTTCCCCGCACCGTCTCATGATCGGCGTTCAGCTTTAGCTTCACGCCGAAGTGTCTGATCGACTCTTTGGGTTCGATGAAGGTCCTGCCCACGTAGTGGTTCCTGATCAGCCCCATCTCAAAGGGTATGCCGGTAGCCTGGGCATATCCTATGGCCGCGCTGATCCCGGAATCGGGTATTGGTATGACAAGGTCGGCATCAATCGCGCTCTCTTTTGCCAGCTCCCTGCCAAAGGCCTTTCTCACGCCGTACACGGTTCTTCCGAATACATCGCTGTCGGGTCTCGCAAAGTAGATGTATTCAAAAATGCAGAAGCGGGGTGCAGCCTTTTTGAGAGGTTTGAACGACCGAGCACCATCTTTAGTGATATGGAGTATCTCGCCGGGTTCTATTTCCCGCAGATAACTGGCTTCCACAAGATCAAAGGCGCACGTCTCACTCGCCACGACGAAGGAATCCTTCAGCTTTCCGAGCACGAGCGGCCGAAAGCCGTACGGGTCCCGCACGGCGATCATCTCCTTGTCGGTGAGGAGCAGTAGCGAATAAGAGCCCTCAACGCGCCGGAGTGCGCTGATAAGCCGCTCCAGGGTTGAGTTCTCGTGAGAGAGTGCTATGAGGTGGACGATCACCTCGGTATCCATGTTCGACTGGAAGATGGAGCCGTAATTTTGAAGTTCATCCCGGATGATTTTCGCGTTCGTGAGGTTGCCGTTGTGGGCGATAGCAAGAGGGCCCTTTGCGTACTCTACGAGAAAGGGCTGTGCGTTCTTGATGTCGCTCGAACCCGCGGTCGAATACCTGACGTGACCTATAGCCGCGTTTCCCCTCAGCTTCTCCAGGGTAGGCTCATCAAAAATATCGGACACAAGACCCATTTCTCTGTGTGAGTAGACGCTGTAGCCGTCTGTACTGACCATCCCGGCGCTCTCCTGCCCTCTGTGCTGGAGCGAGTGGAGCCCGAGATAGGCGATATTCGATGCTTCGCTATGATTAAAAATGCCGAAAATGCCGCACATGTTATGACTCCAACCCTATCAGTTCTAATTCCTTTTCGAAAAAGCCGATGATGTCCGCATCCATCAGACAGATATCGATTTCTTTCAGTGACGTTTTTTCCGACCCTAGAAAGGAGCTGATTTCCTCGACGATGATATGGGCACAGGCCGCTTTCGGGAAACCGAAAATGCCTGCGCTGATGGCCGGCATGGCAATGCTTTCAAAACCCCTCTCTGAGGCCAATTTCAGCGTGTTGCGGACGGCAGACCTGAGCTTTACCTCTTCGTCACCCTCACCCCACATAGGGCCCACGGTATGGACGACGAAGCGGGCCTTCAGCGCACCGGCGCCCGTTATCGCCGCTTTGCCAACGGGCACAAAGCCTATTCTGTTACTCTCTTCCTGGATGATCCTGCCCCCTTTTCTCACGATGGCACCCGCCACCCCGCCTCCGTGCTGGAGGTGCGAATTGGCGGCATTGACAACAGCATCGGTACGAGCTTCGGTCAGGTCCCCCCGCAAGATACGCAGACGAACCCCATTGATCGTCACCTCTTTGAGGGCTTGCATGGTCTGGTCAATAGGTTGGCTCATGGTCTGTGGAAATATATGTCGATCTATGTCTCAGTCGCGTGCGTTGCTTGCCCAGATATTGTAATATAAAATCAGCGTAATGGAAATAGGCAATTCGTCACCTATCCTAACCTCTGTCGGTATGCTTAACGGCGTGGGTCCCAAGATTGCCGTGCTCCTTCAGCAGCGGGGCATACAGACCGTGGAAGATCTCTTCTACTTCTGTCCGACGCGGTACGAGGACAGAAGAGTTATCCGTGCCATCGGCACGGTACCGGAGGGTGAGCGGGCAACGCTGCTCGGGAAAGTGGTAACCTCCAAGGAGCATTATTCCAGGGCTTCCCGGCGAAGACTCCGCACGGCAGTCCTGGACGACGGGACCGGCAACATCACCTTAAAATGGTTCCGCTTCGTCCGGCAATACCTTCGGACACTTTGCAGGAAGGGTAACCTGCTCCTGGTCACCGGGGAGGTCAGACGCTTCGGCGACGGCTTTGAGATGGTGCACCCCGACGTCTTTCTTGTGGAAGATGAGCATGACGTGAGCGAGCGCCAGGGGGTGTTGCCCATCTACCCTACGATAGAAGGGCTCAAACAGGGAACACTGAGGCGCATCATAAAGGCGGCTTTTGATGAGCATGGTAATCATATTCAGAGCTTTATTCCCGCTGCCGTCGAGAAGAGTCAAGCTGTTCCCAGCCTGAATGACGCCCTGGTGAACCTTCATACTCCGGATGAGAGTATCCTCAACGAAGGCTTACGAGAGGGGTACCGGAAGCGCCTCATCCTTGAAGAGTTCTTTCTCTTTCAGGTTGCGCTTTTGCTGAAGGGCCGCCAGATAAAGCAGGACAGAGGTATAAGTTTCAAAAGCGGGGGTCCGTTACACAGTTCCTTCAAGGCCGGCCTTCCCTTCCCGTTGACGCCGGCCCAGAAAAGGGTACTGGAAGAGATCATGTCGGATATGGAGAAACCTGAGTCCATGAACCGTCTCCTTCAAGGAGATGTCGGCTGCGGCAAAACGGTTTGTGGAGTTGCAGCCGCATGCATTGCGCTCGACAGCGGATACCAGGTTGCATTCCTGGCGCCCACGGAAATTCTCGCGGAACAGCAGTATCTGAGCATCCACAGAAGCTTCGAGGCTTTGGGCATGCAGCCGGTGCTCCTGCGGGGAGCTGTCAGCCGGCGTGACAGGGAGCCTCTGCTCAAAGGGATTAAGGAGGGAAGGATTCCCATCGTAGTGGGCACCCATGCCTTGCTCCAGGAGGACGTGAAATTCAAAAACCTCGGATTTGCGATCATAGACGAGCAACACCGTTTTGGCGTGCTGCAGCGCAAGACGCTGATGGAGAAGGGACTCAATCCCGACGTGCTCGTTATGACCGCCACCCCGATCCCGCGGACGCTCGCTATGGTGGTTTTCGGAGATCTGGACGTGAGTGTGATCGACGGGATGCCGGAGGGCAGGCAGAAGATCGTCACAAAAGTGTTCAATGAAGCAGGCAGGGAAAAGGCATACAAGCTGGCGGAGGAGGAACTGCGCGCCGGCAGACAGGCGTTTTTTGTCTACCCGCTGGTCGATGAGTCGGACTCCTCCGAGCTGCTAGCCGCAACGAAAATGGCTTCACACTTGAAGAAGACCACCTTTTCTCAGTACCGGATCGGACTGCTGCATGGCAGGATGAAGGCTGAGGAGAAGGAGGAGATTATGCTCTCCTTCAGGCGGGGCGACATCGATATTCTCGTTTGCACAACGGTGATAGAGGTCGGGATCGATATCCCGAATGCAACCGTGATGCTTGTTGAGCATGCTGAGCGTTTCGGACTCTCACAACTCCACCAGTTGAGAGGGCGTGTCGGCAGGGGACCCTATCCATCGAAATGTTTGCTCATTGCTGCTGCCAAGCAGACAACAACAGCGAAACGAAGGCTCCGGATCATGGAGCAGACCCAGGATGGCTTCAGGATCGCGGAGGAAGACATGGAGATACGGGGTCCGGGAGATATGCTAGGCGTTCGGCAAGCCGGCATCCCGAGGTTCAGGATAGGCGATATTGTGCGAAATGGGGACATCATGGGGCGTGCTCGCGCTATGGCTGAGGCCTGGATATGCGACGCCCCGGCAACAGAGTTAATCCGTATCGGTGAAGAGTCGACGCGCAGGTGGGGTGCGAACCTGGAACTGTACGAAGTGCTCTAATACCAATTCGCCTTCAAGTGCATACCTTCCGGGTACCCACCACCGGTGGGTGTGCTGCGTCCTTACAGGATGCTTCCTTCCAGGATGCTTCGCTAGCGCTATCGCTCTCCTCGACGTACTTCTGAGTACGCCCGGGTACCCCCCGCTTGCGGGTGGGGCTCCTCGCTGCCGCCCGGTACCCGGCCGAAGGCTGGGTGGTCCATCTTAAATGCAAATTGGTATAAGAGACAGGGTTCTTGGGTCCCTAGAGGATGTTCCGCTATCGCCATCACGGGTCAAGGTTAAAGAAAAGTCCGGGAACATCCGGGAGATCGATTACGCTGCCCTTTTTCTCCAGATATAGACGAGCGGGCTTGCCACAAAAATCGAGGAATACGTACCGACCAGAACACCGATAAAAAGGGCGAGCGAAAACTCGAAGAGCACCTCTCCGCCCAATGCGAGCAGGGCTGCGAGCACGAGTAAGACCGTCAAGGACGTGATCAACGTTCTGCTCAGCACCTCGTTGATGCTCCTATTGATCACGCTGCCGAATTCATCCCTCGACTTCATCTTACCCATATTTTCTCTTATCCTGTCAAAAACAACAACCGTGTCCGTGAGGGAATAGCCCGCTACGGTCAGCAGCGCTGTGATGAACAGGATATTCATCTCGAGGTTGAGTACATAAAAGAGACCGAGCATGGCGAGCACATCATGGAAAGTCGCGATAGTTGCCGCGATACCGAATATAAACGTGAAGCGCCACCAGATATAAGCGACGATGCAGAGCATGGCAAGAACGATGGCGATAACCGCATCCTTTTTCAGTTCCTTACCAACGCTGGCTCCCACCATGTTTGCCGACAAAATCTCGAACTTCTTATCCTTGAAGGAAGCAGAAAGTATCTTGCTCACCTTATCCGTTGTTTTCTCCTGGGCAGTATCGGCCAATTTCGTCTTTATCAGAAAATCTCTCGTTCCCGTCACTTCCTGTATCTGGACATCACCGATGCCGCCCTGCAGCAGCGCCGTGCGCACATCATGGATCGGCACCTGGGCGCTGAACCTGATCTGCAGGGCCGTACCTCCGGTGAAATCAACGCTCTCATTTGCCCTTCCGAGAAGCACCATGACGAAAGCCAGAAGCCCGAGCCCGACGAGTACAAACGAAAGGATAAAGGCCTTTTTTCTGAGCCCGATGAAATCTATATTCGTCTTTTTAACGATCTCGATGAATGCCATCAGATGCTTAAACTCCTCGGCTTATATTTCTGCAGAATCCAGTCAAAAATCACTTTGGACCCAAAAACAGCGGTGAAAAGGTTGATTACAATACCTATGCTCAGCGTGACGGCAAAACCCTTTATGGGCCCGGTGCCGAACATGAACAGGATGAACGTGGTTATGAGGGTCGTGATGTGGGCATCGAAAATGGTTACCCACGCCTTCGAATAGCCTCCATCGATGGCTGCCCTGACCGTTTTGCCGAGCCGCAACTCTTCCCGTATCCTCTCAAAGATAAGCACATTCGTATCAACGCCTATACCCATGGTGAGTATGATGCCGGCGATGCCCGGCAGGGTCATCGTTGCCTTCAAAGCGGCAAATGCGCCTAGGAGATATACCATATTCACGAAGAGAACGATATCAGCCACGCTCCCCGAGGCCTTATAGTAGAAAAGCATGAACAGGATGATCAGTACGGCCCCCAGGATGGCCGCATAAACGCCCCTTCGAATAGAATCCTGACCCAGGGCAGGGCCTATGGTAATATTCTGTATCACCTTTACGGGTGCGGGCAAAGCGCCGGCCCTCAGCACAATGGCCAGGTCTGAAGCTTCGTCCATGGTAAAACTACCGGTGATCTGTGCCTTCCCGCCCGAAATCCGCTCCCTGATGGCCGGGGCCGAGTAAACTGTATTGTCGAGAACGATGGCCAGTCGTTTGCTCACGTTCGCACCGGTTATCTGATCAAAGAGCCGAGCCCCCTCACTGCTGAACTCAATCGACACTTCCGGTTCACCGCCCATCTGGCCGCCGATCCTCACTCTTGCATCGGTGAGCAGATCCCCGGTCATCATGCTCTGCTTCTTGACAAGGATTGGGGTCGTGGAGGTAATCCCCGTCTCCCTGTTCCTCGACTTCATCTGCAATACTTCGTCACCCTCAGGCACGACATTCGTGGCGGAGAACTTCGCGGCGTTATCCTCGTCTACAAGCTTGAATTCGAGCTGCGCGGTCCTGCCTATCAACTCCAGTGCCCGTTCCGGATCCTTTACCCCGGGGAGCTGGACAAGGATCTGATCCTCTCCCTGCTGGGCGATAACCGGTTCCGAGACACCGAACTGATCGATTCTGTTCCGGATCGTCTCCAGGGCCTGGTGGACCGCATTTTCCTTGAGGTGAGCAACCTCTTTTTCGACCATAGTCAGATCAATCGAGAGCACATCCCCCTCGGTTCTGCTCGCAGCCACTTTCAGGTCGGGGTATTCCTTGCCCAGGAGATTGTAAAGCTTCTCCTTCTGGTCTGCCTTTATCGAGACGGAAATGAGGCCGCCCTTTCTCTCAAGATTCAAGAACCGCAAGCCCTCTCGGATCATGCCGTCTTTGAGTCCGTTGAATTTCCGGTCGGTCATGTTCTCCATCATCTTGGATGTGTCCATGGCCAGAAGCAAATGCATGCCGCCCTTAAGGTCAAGGCCCAGGCGTATCTTGTCGCTCGGAAGATAGCGTTTCCAAGCCCCTTTCAGTTCGACAAAGTTGGGCACAAGAAAGACAGCGAAAATAACGAGAAATACCAATACGAGAATAGCTCGAAACTTCAGTGACTTGAGCACCTAGTACCTCAGTAGACGAAGTCGCGCGGAAGCACGCAAAAGTGTAAGAAACTTATAATCATCGAGCCGAATTGTCAAGAGAATTCTCTGGCATGCGCTTCCGGCAAGGGCGCCGGCCGATCATCGATCACGAGATCACTTGAATTCCTGGCGGCCTAAACGGCCATGCCAGCGGTAATGGAGCTGACACTCAACCGGAGAGGTTCCGGCTGCACTCCGGGCAAGCTCCTCTATCCGTTTGATATCGTCCTGACTATGGACAATACCGCGGACTACGACACCGTATTGTAGCAGACCCTCTTCCTTCGGTTCTACGTCGAGAACGGAAATGAAAAATGTGGGCTCGGTAGCGATCGCTGCTTTGACTCGTGCCGCCAGCGCCCTCAACTGCAAAATCGTTTTGGCCCTATCTGTCTTTAGTTTGTCACGGGCGAGAAGTGCATCCTTCAACCTGGCAGCTATCTGCCCGATGGCCTGCGCACCCGTGTCGAGCACCATGTCATACTCGGATGAATCCGCCAAATCCTTGCCGTATATAAGATAGACTGCCCGTTTCATGTCATCATCCGCTTTTTCCACGAGCCAGCGCGCGGTTTCGCTGTTGACCCCTTCCCGTTCCATCACCTTTTTTATCCGCTGTTCCAAGGGCGCTTTCACACGAACACGAAGTACATAAGAGATGCCCCTGAGAAGGAAGCTGCCCCCACGACCCATGATCACCGCTTTGTCTCTGAGGGCATATTCAAGTATATTGCTCTGGTTCAATGCCACGAACCCCCTGAACGCCCAGTCATACCGTTCCGATATGCCCGGATAGGCCTCATCGAAACGAACTGCCTGTTCCTCCCACTGTTTGCCTGCCTTGAGCATGTCACCGAGAATTCTCTTCCTGTCTACGTATTCATAGCCTAACAGGTCGGCAACTGCATGCCCGATATCTCTGCCGCCGCTCCCGAACTCCCTTGATATGGTTAGTACAGCCATACAGCCCCTCCCTGGTAGGGTCTTACTAAGCCTGCTCCAGCCAACGTAACCAGAGGAGCCCGCATGTCTCGGCTATCCACGGGCTGCCGCGTTGCGAAGGCCCGCACAACCCGCCTTCTCATTTGGCAAACGGCAAGACCCAGATAAGCATTGCCGGGATGTAACAGAAAATGAGTGAAATGATAACGTAGGGAGCGCTCATACTGAGGAATTCCTTCAGACCGACCTTTCTCTGGTCCTCTTTCTCACCCATATTTTTGGCAACGAAGAGCGCAGGGGCGCCCGCGATGGTCATGTTACTACCCAGCGTGCCGGCCCAAAGGAGCATCCAGTACAAAGGCCAGGGGTTCAACCCGTGTTCCTTGCCCAGATCCCTGATGACATAGAGCATGGTAAGGATATAGGCGTCATGCTCAACAATGCCGACTATGGGCGCCGTAACCCAGTACAAGAGTGTGCTTCCGGCCACGAGGCTCCTTTGTATAAGCGGCGTAATGGTATCCGAAACAGCCTGGATTACCTTTGCGTGTTCCAGCCCCCCAACAAGCGCGAAGAGGGAAACGTAAAAAAATATAGCCCGCCAGTCAAGTTCCGAGAGTACCTGCTCCACATTCGGAATCTCCAGCGTAAACGCCTTTCCAAAAATCTCACAAATGAGTATCAGCGCTATCGCACCCCATAAAGCAATGAATCCCAGATGGTAACCGAATATGGGCCGGAGTGCCATGGCAACGATGGTCAGCGCAAATATACTACAGACAACAACGGCAAACGGCTTGTCCTTTATATGGTCAAGGGGTTTCTCCACCATGGTGGAAATATCCATGGTCAGCCCTTTGTATGACTTGGAGAATTTCCAGTAAAAGAAGGCGCACGTGATTACGTACGAAATACTCAGGATGAAGAACGACGACGGCCGACCAAGAAACCAGATGAATCCGCCGAATTCAATCCCTGACACACTATGGAGCATCTGTGGGGGGAGATCACCAAGCAGCATCGCGGTGCCCATGAAGTTTGCGCATAGACCGACGAACAGAACCGGGCCAAACGCAGGAAATTTGAATCTGCGGCACGCGTGAAATATAACGGGCGCAAACATGAGAACAACAACAACGTTATCGATGAGCATCGACACAAAACCGGCGAGCATCCCGATCAAGGTCACAAACAGTGCCACATTACCCTTTGACAGCTTCAGGATGAGCGCTGCCAGAAAGTCCGGCACACCCGACTTCCCGAAATAGCCCGAGATAATCCATATGCTGAGCAGAATCAAGATGACGTTCCAGTCTACGATCTGGAAAGCCTGAACATCTGTCATGACGCCGCAGAAAATCATCAGCAGGATGCCTCCCATGGCAGCGATGACGCTGTCTATCCATCCCGTGATGACAAGAATAATGCTTGCGAGGAAAATGACGGCCGCTGCTATTTGAGTGAATTCCATTGCATTACCCCCCGGCGCATACTTTAGATTGGAAACCTGAAATAGCAGGAGCGGGGTATATCCCCGCTCCTGTGCAATTCATCTGATCGTATGATACCGTGTCACGCTAAATCAGACCCATTCCTTTCAGCACCGATAGCATGACTGCTGCGGCCATGACGGAGCCGACCTGTCCTCCCGCGTTGGCGCCCATGGCGTGCATGAGGAGGTAGTTTTTCTTGTTATATTTCTGACCTTCCTTCTGAACGACGCGCGCAGACATGGGGAATGCGGAGATGCCCGCTGCCCCGATCAGCGGATTGACCTTGCCGCCCGTCACCACGTAGAGTATTTTTCCGAAAAGCACGCCGAAGACTGTGTCAAGACATATTGCGATCAAGCCGAGCGCAAGAACGATGAGCGTGGTCGGCTGTACGAATAGAGGCCCGTCCATGGTTGCGCCGATCGATATGCCGAGCAGCAGAGTGACAATGTTTGAGATCTCGTTTTCCGCCGCCTTCGTAAGTCTGGCCACTGCTCCGGACTCCTTCATCAGGTTTCCGAGCATGATCGTAGCGAGAAGGGGAAGACCTTTGGGGGCGATGAGGCCGCCGACGATGGTAATCACGATCGGGAAAAGTATCTTGGTCGTCTTGGAGACGGTCTTCTTGTGCGTTTTCATCACCGTCCTACGCTCTTTGTCGGTCGTAAGCATCCTCATGATGGGGGGCTGGAGCACGGGCACGAGTGACATGTACGAGTAAGCTGCAACGGATACGGGCCCCAGCAGGTTTCGCGCGTACTGGGATGCGACGTAAATGACCGTCGGACCGTCACATGCCCCGATAATGCCGATTGTGACTGCTTCCTTGTACGGAAAATTGAGGGCAAGGGCCAGAAGCAGGGTCAGAAAGATGCCGAATTGGCCGGCTGCCCCGAGGAGGAAGGTATACGGATTCTCCAGGACAGGGCCAAAATCGGTCATTGCACCTATGCCCACAAAGATAAGAAGGGGAAAGATTTCCGTTATAACGCCCATGTCGTAAATCACTCTCAGGAATCCATCTTTCTCCATCAGCCCGGAGAGGGGAATGTTGACCATGATGCAGCCAAATCCTATCGGAACCAGAAGCAGCGGCTCAAAGTCCTTCTTAATTCCAAGGTAGAGGAGTACACAGCCGATAGCCATCATCACCACGTTGGACCATTGGAGGTTAGTAAAACCTGCAACAAGTCCCGACAGCCCGCCCACAATTGCTTCAATCATAATCTATTCCTCCTTGTGATCCTTCACGCTCTCTC
Organism: Syntrophobacterales bacterium; assembly: GCA_017881765.1. Lineage (GTDB taxonomy): Bacteria > Desulfobacterota > Syntrophorhabdia > Syntrophorhabdales > WCHB1-27 > JADGQN01. The sequence continues at coordinate 18,447 of JADGQN010000018.1, forward strand.
TTGTTACTCTTCTTCTTCTTTTCTGTACGGGAACACCTTCTTGAGAAGACTCATGAGGAGGCTGAAAATCATGAGCGTCACAATCGTGCCTCCCATACCAAGAACCAACATCGTCCAGCCAAACGTCCACTTGTCCATGCATACCTCCCGTAAAAACTGAGCTGTAAGGCCCTGCGATGCCTTAAAGTTTAACAACGATATAACTCTGTCATCCCTTTGTCAAGAGAAATTAATCACAAGCCCAGAGCCGCTTTCCAGGCCTATCCGCCAGGGTCAAAACGGGCTTGAGAACAAAATAATGTATGCGGCTTATCTTAGAAATTGATTTTTTTTCGCAAACCCATTATGCTTACACCAATGCGACCTGCGATCTCAGAGGACCTTTGCGAGAATTGTGGTGAATGTATCGACACCTGTCCTTATGATGTCTTCGGCGACTTGGAAGGAGTCGTTGCCGTCGTGAACCCGCAGGAGTGCATCGAGTGCACTGCCTGTATTGAGTCGTGCCGTCAAAAGGCCATCTCTATGGACAATTAATGGACCGGATGGAAGCAACCGTCCTGCTCGACGAGAAGGCGATTGAACGAAGCATCAGTAGAATTACCCACCATATCCTGGAAAAGAATAATGGGTCGGGCAATCTGAGCCTCATCGGTATCAGGACCCGGGGCGTCTACCTCGCCAAAAGAATTCAGGAACAAATCAAGGCTATCGAAAAGAAGGAGATACCGGTCGGAATACTTGACATCACCATGTACCGGGATGATGTCTTCAAGTTGAAGACCCCGGAAGTAAAGAAGACGGAAATCTCTTTCGATGTAAATAACATCACGATCGTCCTCGTTGATGATGTGATGCACACGGGAAGGACGACACGGGCGGCAATCGATGCGATCATGGACCTGGGGCGACCTAAGAGGATACAGCTTGCGGTGCTTGTCGACCGTGGCTCGCGAGAGATGCCCATCCACCCCGATTACCGTGGGATATTTCACCCTGCGACCGCTGATCAGGAGATATTCGTGAAGCTTCGCGAGGTCGATGGATTAGATGAGGTAATACTAACGCAATCGGCATGAGCTGGCCATACAAAGACCTGCTGGGTACCAGAGAGCTCTCGAAGGAAGAGATTCTTCTCATCCTTCATACGGCAGAGTCTTTCAAAGAGATATCCCGCCGCGACATCAAGAAAGTCCCGACGCTCCGTGGAAAAACAATTATCACTGCCTTCTACGAACCGAGCACGAGGACGCGCGTCTCCTTCGAGATCGCAGCCAAACGGTTGAGTGCAGATACCATCTCGATCTCGGGGACGACGAGCAGCGCGGTCAAGGGCGAGACACTGAAAGACACGGGCAAGAACCTCGAATCGATGAGACCGGATGTGATCGTCATCCGGCATAGCATGCCGGGCGCGCCTCACATCCTCGCAAAGGCGCTTGCGTCAAGCATCATAAACGGCGGCGATGGCGCACACGAACATCCCACACAGGCGCTCCTCGACCTCTTCACGATACGGGAAAAGAAGGGCGGTCTCGATGGGCTCAAAGTTGCGATCGTGGGAGACATCGCCCACAGCAGGGTAGCCCGGTCAAATATCTTTGCCATGAAAAAGTTCGATATGGATGTCACCTGTTGCGGACCGCCAACCATGATCCCTCCCTTTCTTGAGGACCTCGGGGTCAACGTAGAATACAAACTCGATAAAGCCTTGGCCGACAAAGACGTCATCATGATGCTACGCATCCAGAAAGAGCGGGGCGGCGTCTCGGTCATCCCGTCCGTCAAGGAATATGCGATGCTTTACTCTCTGAAGGAGGAGCACCTCCAGAAGGCAAACAATGGTGTCATTATCATGCATCCCGGTCCTATGAACCGGGGCATCGAGATCAGCGATGCTGTGGCCGATGGCCCATACTCGGTAATTCTGGATCAGGTAGAAAACGGCGTGGCTGTGAGAATGGCGATCCTGTTCCTTCTCCTCGGGGGCGAGAGTTGAAAATCCTGATCAAGAACGGCCGCCTCATCGATCCGGCAAGCGACCGCGATGAGAGAGTTGATATCCTCATCGATGGCGGTCACGTCGAAAAGATTGACAGGGAAATTTCACGGACGGGCAAAGGCGCTGAGGTCGTAGATGCGACCGGTCTGGTTATCGCTCCGGGTCTGATCGACATGCACACGCACCTGAGGGAGCCGGGATACGAGTACAAGGAGACCATCAAAACAGGCTCCCGGGCAGCGGTTCGGGGCGGTTTTACCACCATTGTCTGCATGGCTAATACTGATCCGGTGAACGATAACCGGAGCGTGTCCGAGTTTATCAAGAGCAAAGCTCAAGCAGAGGCGCTGTGCCGCGTGCTCCCGTGCGGAGCCATTACCAAGGGACTCAGAGGGGAAGAGCTTGCTCAGATCGGTGAGATGTATGAAGCAGGCATAGTCGCTCTTTCCGACGACGGAAAATCGGTCAGGAACGCGGGACTCCTTCTTAAAGCGATGGAGTACGCTAAGATTTTTTCTTTGCCCATCGTATCCCATTGCGAGGACGAGAATCTGGCGCAAGGGGTTGTCCATGAGGGACATGCTTCGCTGCTTTCGGGTCTGGATGCGACACCCGCTCTTGCCGAAGAGATAATCGCGCACCGTGACATCATGCTCGCCAAGTATGTAAGCGCGCCGATCCATATCACCCATGTCTCATCAGGTGGCACGGTAGGGATCGTACGGGATGAGAAAACGAGATACGGCAGGCTGACCGCGGACACCTGCCCCCACTACTTCACGCTTTCAGACGATGCTACGCTGACGTATGACACAAACACAAAGGTGAACCCGCCTCTCAGGTCTGGCGAGGATGTGAAGGCTGTCAGAGAGGGATTGAGGGACGGCGCAATAGATATCATCGCCACTGACCACGCGCCTCACGATGTCCCCTCCAAAGATGTGGAGTTTAATCTTGCTTCTTTTGGCATCGTTGGCCTGGAGACGGGTTTCGCCCTGTCTCTCGCGCTCGTCCACGATGGAGTACTCACACTCAAAGAACTGCTTCGGAAGTTCACCGAGAACCCCGCGCGCCTGCTCAAACTTCCTTACGGAAGCCTTCGGGATGGGTCGATTGCTGATCTCATCATCTTCGACCCCGATACAGAGTGGGTTGTTGACAAGACCCAGTTTGAGTCGAAGGGAAGAAATACGCCATTCCACGGCTGGAAGTTAAGAGGCAAAAACCGCCTCACCATGGTCAATGGCAAGATCGTCTACAGAGACCCTGCGTTCTAGTACCAATTCGCCTTCAAGCGTATACCTTCGTTGCCCGTCGGCCTGTTCTTACTCGACGTACCGCAAGGTACGCCTGCGTAGCCCAGGCCTCGGCTCGCCCGGGGCACCCGGCCGAAGGCGGGGTCGTCCATCTTGAATGCAAATTGGTACAGGCCCCCTTAACCTTGGTTTTTGTCTCAACCTTCGTTCTTGTTCTTTCCTCAACCTGTTTTTGTTTTTACCTGTTCTCCTCTGCCATTAAGTCCTGACTGCTTCGGCCGATATACTTATCAGAACCCAGAGATGAGGAGGCCGTATCATGGTTTATGATTTGTCTGCGTGGCGTTCTGTAAGAGAAAAGGCATCACAGGTGGCGCACTACAAGGAATGGAGCAGCCTGCACCTCGAAGAACTCTTCGCGGTCCTCAAGTCGGTCGAGGAGGGTAGAGGGAGCGTGACCGTACGCACCTCCGGGGTGACAGTCAGCGCCGGGTATGGCGTTGAGGTTATATTTCACGAGGACGGCAGCGTCTCTCTGGGAGACGGGAGCTGTTCCGTGGGTGAAAGGGTCCACTTCGTAAGCAATAAATGCTTTGGCCTCTTCGACAGTCCCACACTGCTGCGGTTCCTCGGTCTTCTCTTGGCATCTGTCGCCGATGGGATGGGTTTTGTCGAGTGGTCATCAGGCCACGGCGTGCTCTATTCAGACACATACAGGTGTTGGGCCGTCTTTTCGAGTGATGGCGGGGTCGAGTTCGACAGGCTCTTCCAAGCTAGATCGTAGACGCTCTTAGCCGATCTCTCCGGTTTCTTTGGTTTCTCTAG
>JADGQN010000190.1 GCA_017881765.1 Syntrophobacterales bacterium
CCGAGCTTGTCAAAGCTGTTGGATGCCCCGATCACCGCGATAGACCCGGGAGAGAAGAGGTCTCTCAGTTTTTCATTCATTGTGGCCTGTGTCATGGTTTGCGTCATGCTTCGTTTCCCCCTGCAACCATTTGTATCACAGCACAGCCAGCGTCGCAACCAAAACAAGATCAGGCGCGCTGGTCAAACGAGCGGGCTCGTTCGAGAGCTTTTCCCTTTACGCCCGCAGCTTGATTTGGTATACAGATTACGGTGCACCACGGAGGATCCCATGAGTCACAGGTTCAACCCAGCTCTTAGATATCTTCTGGCCGCCTTCATCTGGCTTGTTCTGTGGCTTGGCCTGGCCCCCTCAGTCCCGGCCGCCGATATGGACACGGCAACCGCCCAAAAAGTCGCTACGGCGGTCGTTAAATGGAACGGCGAGAACCCTGGAGACCTTTTCAAGGCCGTAAAGCAGGCCAATCCCGAAGCAGGGGCGATCACGTCGCTCCGCGAGCTGAACAGGTTCATGTCAACGCTATCACCCGAGATCCGCCAGGCAATCGTGGAGAATCAGAACATTGCCCAGCGGGCGATCCGCGACAAGATCCTTAGCGTCCGCGAAGCCTACTACCAGAAATACCGGGCCAACAACCTGGAGAAAGCGCGATCGCTCTATGGCCACGGGGATATCGGTTCCTGGTCAATGGAAAAGCGCGATAGGCCGCCCAATGCCGAGATGGATGTGGATTGGACCGCCTTCGGCGCTGACCCCGATGTTACCGCAGAGGTGCGGGACGGCTACAACGCGGAGCTTCTTCGGGAGCTGGTCGGGGACAACCCCGAGCACCTCGACCTCATCAAGGATTTTGACATCGTCGCCACTGCCGAAGGACGAGAGACGGACACGCACGTCTTCGAGACGCGCGGCGGCATCGACTGGGCCATGCGGAACATGAGGCGCATCACCATTCTTCTCCCGGACGGCACCTCAAAAACATACGACCTGAGCAAGGGGACCGATCCTGTCTTCGAGCTGGCCATGAACCAGCACCTCGCCGAACTGCGCACGCTCGCCACGAAGGGTGGCGATTACGGTAAGCTTTTCGACGCCACTGGCAACCTGCTCCCCCAGGACAAAATACCACGGGAGCTGTGGGACCGCTACACCAAACAGCTCAAGGCGGTCGACTACTACATCAGCAAGCGGGAGACCGCCACCGGCGGCTGCCTCGACATGGCAAAGCACCTGAACGAGGAGGTGGCCCAGAAGACGTATGAGCCGATCGCCACCGCAAAGAAAGTCATCAAGTACGTCTACCGGGCGGACAACATCGCGCGCGGCGCAAAGATCCCGGAGAAGCTCATCGCGTCCGATCCCGTCCTCGGGGATGCGGCAAATGTCGAGATGGTCGCCTTTTCGAAACAGGTGACGTTTGCAAAGAGCGAGGCAGAAGCCATAGAGCTGGTCCGGAACCGCATGGGCGGCGACCCGGATGACGCAGCACTCCAGTCATTGACCGAGCGGGCGAAGAAGGTCACCCTCCGTTACTCGGAGCTTGCCTTCCAGGCGGAGATGGACCGGATCGTCCTCGAAGTAAACACCAGGGAGGCCCGCAAAGCGGCACTCGCCAACCTGGCTCGAGAATTCAAAATGATCGCTGATGAAGGAGGGGAATATACGGACCTCGCGGAGTCAGCGCTCGATGCCATCGCAAAGATGAGCGAGGCGAATGACGCCGGCGCCATCGAAGCGCTGAGAGAAAATTGGAACTCCCTCGAAAAAATCCGCCAGACCGATGACACGCTCGCCAACCGGACCAGGAATTATCTGAACCAGACAGAGCTGGGCAAGAAGATACTCGATAAATACGGCAAGGTCCTGGAGTACGCCGGCAAGCCCGTCTTCGGGACCGGAAAGCCGTACCACACCTCCTCCATGCTCGACGTGATCGACGGGGCAGTGGAAGCGGCCCGCACCCGTGGTGTGACCATGGTGCAGTACCTCGGGTCGGCAGCGATGTGGATGAGTGTAGTCGACAATGTGCGCACTGCAAAGACAGACGCCGAGCTGGCCATAAAACTCGGCGAGACCCTGGCGCTGAACACCTATTATGGCATGATCGCATCGAGCCTCTATGCGGGCATTGTCCAGGGGGACGCAAAGGCGCTGGCCAAGGCCATCATGTACATGATCGTGCCGGAGACCGCCCTGCCTGCCCTCGTGGAAGCCTTGGGCCAGAGCGCCATCAGCCTCGGCGCACAGATACTCTTCGACCAGCAGCTGGATGCGCAGTACGCGCTCACCGACTGGGACGACCAGTGGCAGGTAAAAAAAATCGACGAGTACAAAGGCCGTGAGAGCGCCGCGCGCGCACTGATCGACGCCCTCCTGACCCCCGGCGGGGACAGACTGGCCGTCGGGATGTTCCTAGCTGCCATCCCGAGAATGGAGAAGATGGGCTACTCCAAGGAGACGATCGAGCGCATGCGCGGCATGGCTGCCGTCGGCAAAATGGCCCTGGTGAGCGCCATCAACAGCACCGTCATCAAGGGGAATCCGCTGGTACTCACGCAGGACGGGCCGCTCATCGCTGCGTGCAGCAGCATCAAAAAGTATACGGATGAGATCAATGAGCTGGGTAAGACGCTCAACCTCCAGATTCCTGAGTCGGTCGATATTTACTGGATCGAAGGTTTCGACCTCGGCAGGGGCGAGAAGGGAGCCCTGAAGAAACTGATGGCCGCGCGTGCAGACGCGCAGGACAAGGCAAAGAACGCACTGGCAGCGGGCATCATTCGCGTGTTCGAGGAGCGCAAGCGCGCCGAATCGGAGCTGGCTAAGGGCAGGGACGAGGCCCTGGCCATGTTGAAAGAGGTCGAACAGATCTTCGAGGAACTGAAGATACACGACGAAGGTATGAAGGCCCTGGAGCAGGAGGGCACGTATACCAGGATCATGGGCTGGTTCACTGTCCCGCGCGAGCAGCAGATCAAGGCCATGCAGGCGGTGCTCAAATTCCGCGACGCCTACCGGTTCGTACTGGAGGCGAGGAACAGGGCTGAAGAGATGGCGCGGACAAATATGGGCGACGGGTACTCGACCGAGCGGCGGCCGCTCACCGGCCCCTTCACGCCCGTCACCGCGCCCACCATCAGCACCGACTTCGTGAAAGCCGGCGTTGCGCCCACTGCCCTTTCAGGTCCACTCCTCATCGATGCCGCCATCGACACGCAGAACGGACAGAAATACCTGAAGGATGCGGCCGCGATCGGCGCATCAATCACAAAAGACCTGGAGCTTATAAAGGGCGGCAGGCTTGATAGTGACTACGACAGGGAGATGTTCCGGAAGCTCTACAGGGTTCGGTTCGAGCGCGCCTACTGGTCGCTCATGTTTGACGTTGCCAACCAGGCAAAGGGCATGCTCAACATGGCTCAGGTCTGGCGGGAGTCGCAGCGGAACAGCGCCCGCGAGGAGGCCTTCACCAAGGGCCAGGCGCTCATCAAGGAAGACCAGACGCTCCAGGAGGAGTTCAAGCTTTACTATGCCCGGGCAAAGGCAACGATCAGCATCAATGGAGTCAAGGAAAGCCCGCCGGACGCGCCCGTCGATCTCGCCGCAACGGTCACCTTCCAGACGAAACCCGAGCCCGCCTACGAGGTGCGCTGGAGCGACGAGACCCGACAGCAGGCGCTCCCCCGTGGCAGCAGCATCACCTTCAAGCCGGCAGACGCGCCAAAGTATACGGTCAAGGCCGAGGTCTTCGCCACGATCCAGGGCAAGCCGCTGAAAGTGGCCGAGGCGTTCCACGACATCGCAATCAAGAAGAAAGATGAAATCAAAAAGGATGAGGACAAACCGGACCAGACACGGAAGGGCGAGATCAAGCTGACGGCACCCGCATCCGTCAATGCGACGCAAGTTTTCGCGGTGTCGGGTCAGCTTCCGCCGGAGATCGCGGCGAAGGCGAAGAGCTTCGGGTGGGGATGGGAGTCGGATGGCGACTATACGACCACACCCGCGACTAAGGTCCAGTTCCGGCCCGGATCCAACGGAAAGCAGGAGATCAGGGTGGTCGCCTTCGATGGTCCCATCGTCGAGAAAAACGAGGGCAAGTGGCGGGAGGCGAGCGGCCAGCAGATCGGTTCCGGCTCCGTGACCGTGAACGTCACCGAACTGCTGCTCGACGCGAAAGCATCCGACATCTGGGAAGGTGGCATCGCTCACGGAACCAGTGACCCATATGCCACGTTAAACTTTACCAGGAAACCGGAGTACAGAAAAAGAACTCAGGATGGGAAGGAGGTTAACAGCGCGAACGCCAGCGGCAACATCAAGGTGGAATTGAGCGCGGACACCAAGCCCGTCGATTGCAGTGCAACTCACCGGCTTGGCGGCAAACCGCTTGTGCAGGGTTACAAGATCAGGGCTGTGACCATCGGCGAATTCAAAGGGGATGTGATCGAGACACCTTTCAACAAACGATACAAGGGCAACGAGTACGGTTATGTCGATGTCTCCTATCCGGAGGCGAATATCTCGGCCGCAGGCTGCGTTTCAAACGGCAAGCAGTATATGCAGATTAGTTACAGCGCATGGGCGGCCGGCGAGGCCCTCGGGGATCCGGGGCACATCTGGTGGGACGACATGCCGTGGGTGGAGCAGAAGGCACGGCAGATTCACTCTGACGTGGTGGCCATCCTCGGGAGCATCAAACTGACGCCTGACGGCAAACTCCATCGTGAACCATACAAAGAGAAGCCGATCGCCAGCGTAAGACTGGAGTCTTCGAAGAAAGGGAAGCTGAAGAAAGGGGAAACAGTCGACGTACGGGCAATAGTCGAAAACGCGGAGGCCGAAGACGGCAAGCCTGTATATACCTGGAGTGGCGACCACGCGGGCACAGGAGAGAAGGTCCAGTTCCTAGCCTCGAAGGGGGGCAAACAGACGCTCTCTGTGTCGGTTCAGGGCGCCCGCTGGAGCATGGGCAGTGCATCTATCGAGTTCGAGGTGGATGCCGGGGTGAAGGTGGAGATCACGAAGACATCACCCTCTGACAATAGGCTGCCCGTTGGGAGCAGGGCCGGCTTCAGCGCCAGGATCGTGGATGGAGCTTCGGGCACCGCGTATGTCTACAGATGGCAGCCCCATCCCGAGGTGACCTTCGACAAGCTGGACAGCGCAACCCCTGACGTGAACGCAACTTTTACCAAGCCGGGCAAAGTCAAAGTCTGGGTCACCGTCCTCGAGAAAAAGGATGGCGCGCTCGCTACCGCCGGAGAATCGGACCAACTGGAGATGGAAGTCGTGGTGCCGAAACTGGAGCTCGCTTTCGAGCCGAAGGAGGCTTACGTGGGCCAGGAGGTGAAGGCGCGCGTGACAGCCAAGTCCGACGCAAAAGAGATCGATTTCCGCTGGTTTGTTCCCGGCAATGTGAAGCAGCTCTCCGAATCGCAGGACAAAAGGGAGATCAGTTTTTACGCACGGGACGACAAGTCTGCGGAGGTGAAAGTGACCGCACGGGTCCCCAAGTCCGGCGAAGACCTGGGCGAGGCGAAGGAGAGCATCACCGCCAAGAAATACGAAGTCTCGGTGACGGGGCCGAAGTTGACCGGACCCAAGCCGCGCGTCTGGAAGGAAAAGGTGGGGCTCGTGGAAGTGGGCGAGGCCATTGCCGCGGACCAGGTGGTCGAGCTTTCACCTGACCTGAAACCGGCACCCCGCTCTGAACCTCTCCGCTACGAATGGAAAGTTACCGCGGGCAGGTGCGCCATCAGCAACCCTGCATCCCGGGACGCCCGCATTACGTGCAGCGAGACCGGGGTCATAGAGGCGACTGTTACCATCAAAGACAAGAATGACATCGAGCTGGGAAAAGGCAAGGGTGGCTTCAACGTCTCCATTTCCCGGGAAACCATCAAGCAGTCCAAGGATAAGGCTGATGCCGCGACTAAAGATGCAAAACAGGTGCAGGAGGCGGCACAGAAACTGCGGAACGCGAAAGACCTCGCCCGGGGCGGCAAGCTCGACGAGGCGATAAAGGAGGCGGAAGAGGCGTCCAAGCTTGACCCGGCAAACAAAGAGGCCAGGAGCTACGCGGACCAGTTGAAAAAGGAGAAGGAGATTGTCCAGGCCCAGCTCGACAAGACGAAGAGACTGATCGATGAGTCGCAGTTTGCCGAGGCACAGAAAGAACTGATCGTCGCGAAAAACCTGCACGGCAGCTATCCGCCGGTACAGGATGCGGAAAAACTTCTGGGCGATAAATTGCGTGTTTACAACGACCGGATGAGAGACCAGATCTATGCAGTCCGCTCGGCGAATGAGCACAAAGAGTTCAAGAAGGCGCTCGATATGGCAGAGGTGCTGCGCAAGACCACGAAGGTCCGCGATTTCAACGATGATCAGCTGAAGCAGCAGGAAAACTGGGCCCGCATGTGGGAGGCAGAAAAAGAGAAGAAACGTCAGGCCTTCAAGGGCGCGGCTGAGAAGCTGAAGAACTACGATTACCAAGGCTCATTGACTGCCTTTGATGAGACCTTTATCAACGCAGGGAACGTCTTCAACGGCTCGGAAGCCGAGTACACGGAGGCGGTCAGGCTCCGTCAAGAGGCCTACGCAAAGAATAAGCAACTGATGGAGCTGCTGCCCTTCGTACAGCGGGCCGCGGAGGACACCCAGTCGTCCCTGCCTCCCGAAGGGCTGCAGAACGCGCTCAAATCAGCCGACCAAGCCATTGCCCTCCAGCCGACCAACGAGCGGACAAAGAAGTACAGGGCGGCGATCGAGGCCAAGCTGGCAAAACTCACGTCGGACAACCAGAAAAGTCAGGACCTGAAGAACAGGACCGACGGGGCCAAGCAGTGGCGCACCCAGGGAGAAACTCAGCAGAAACAGGGCAAGATCGCCGATGCGATTGCAAGCTACAGGCAGAGCCTGAAATTCGTGTCTGACAAGGCCCTGGAGGACCATGTGAGACTCCTGGAGGCCGAAGCCGCAAAGCAGAGCGAGAAGAGAGCGGCCGCGGAAAAAGCGTGGCAGGAGGGCACCGCACTGTTCAACCAGGGAAAACCGAGCGACGCGCTCGCTAAGTTCAAGGAAAGCCTCTCGCTCTTGCCCGATGCGCAACGCAGCCAATACGTCAAGGACCTCGAAGACAGGCAGACGAAAGCCCGGCAGCTCAGGGACGAGGGCGCGAAACTGCAGCAGCAGAACCGCGTAGTTGATGCCGTCAGCCGGTACAACGAGAGTCTCACCTACTGGCCCGACCCGAAACTCAGAGAGCACATAACCGCCCTCGAAGCAAAGCAGAAGGAGGGGCAGGCAGAGGAATCAAAGAAGGCACGGGCAAAACAGTTGCGGGACGAAGGTTACGCACTGCAACAACAGAGCCGCCTTAAAGAAGCAGTCGCGAAATACCGTGAGAGCCTCAGCTACTGGCCCGACCCACAGTTGGAGAAGTACGTCAAGGATATAGAGGCCAGAATGGCCGCCTCGTCAGGCGGCTCCACGGCATCCGGCCCGGTCGCGTCTACTCCGGCGAAACCGCCTACCAGCCAGCCCCCGGTCCAGACCTCGTCGGCAAGTATCAACATCGTGGGCGCGTGGCAGACGACCCATCACGACAAGGGGCAGAAGGTGGCTGCGGGCTTAACACACTTTTACAAAGACGGAACCATGGTAATAGAGGCTTCAAAGGTCGAAACCGCGGAAAAAGGCCAGTTCATAGTGTGCCGTATCAACGGGAGCTGGAAGATGAGTGCTTCCACGCTTACAGTCAGCCCGGGCAAGTCTGAGTGCAGGATGCCTAACGGCACCACGAGAACAGACGACTTTTCCGGCGACCCCTACTCGGGAACGGTCACGGGTGATGGAAAGAGCTTCACGGCCGTATTCGGTCCCGGCTTGCAGACGACCTACGTAAAACAATAGACTTCCACGGGCCGGCCCCGTGGAAGTCTATCTGGTATCTACGTACAAAAGGGAATTACCGCGCTGCTAAGCTTCTGCTGTCATTCCGGCGAACTCCTTACAGGATGCTTCGCTAGCCGGAATCCAGATCCTACAATGATTTCTGGACCCCGGTTTTCCTTACAGGATGCTCCGCTATCACCGGGGTGACGACGTTTGAGAATGCAGGTATTTATGTAAAGGTGCCAGTCAAGCCGTGACCCCATCTAGTCAAAAGCGTCTCGACAGTTTTACAAAGATTTGTTCCGCCCGCCTTTTTTCTGTTTCGCCCGTTTCTCCTTCGCCTCTTCTTTTTCCTGCTCGTACATGTCCGTTACCATAGTGGCAGCTTTCTGGCGCCACTTGGGGTCATCTTGGTTAATTTCTATCTCCTCATAGAAGTCGTTGACGGTGTGATCGATTAATTTGTAAGGGTTCTCTTCCGCGTCTATATCAAAGTAAGTGTGACGAAGTTCATGGCGCAGCAGCCTCACCCTGTCTTTGTCATTAAGCGCTTCCCAACCCTTTTTGTCGAGGGTAATGATGTAATCATAGCCTTCTGCGGAGCCCGCATCTTCTCTGGAGAGATGCCGCAGAAGATCGTTGGTCTTCACGATGCGGCCGAGAACGATTTGACCGCCTGACATACGTTTTTTCAGG
>JADGQN010000191.1 GCA_017881765.1 Syntrophobacterales bacterium
TCTCGGGTGCATCTATAAGGCAGGCACAGCGCCTCTGGAGGAAGTGATCCCGTATGGCTTCTCTCCCACGAAGAAGGGACTCGTTTTCATGGATACGCCGGCACATGACATAGAGCAGTTGACGGGCATGGTTGCAGGCGGCGCGCAGATCGTTGCCTTCACCACCGGCCGCGGCACGCCTATAGGATCGCCAATCGCGCCGGTGATCAAGATCACTGCCAACGCAGAGCTGTACCGCAACATGCGGGACGCGATCGACGTGGACGTGAGCCGCGTGCTCAAAGGAACAGAGACACTGAAGCGTGCGGGCCGGCGTTTGTTTGAGGAGATGATCGCCGTCGCTTCAGGAAGGCCGACCAAAGCCGAGCGGCTGGGTCAGCGGGATTTCTGCATCTTCACGATCGGAATACACATCTAGTAATACCAGTTCGCATTCATTCATAAACCCGTAGTTTGGACACGGGTACCCCTCCTCGTTGCCTGCGTCAGTATGGCTGCGGGATCTACCTGCTAACCTTGAAAAGACTTATATCAATCTGCATTCAAGCGTATACCTTCGTTGTCGCTACGTCCTTACAGGATGCTTCGCTATCGCTCTCCTCGCTGCCGCCCGGAGCACCCGGCCGAAGGCTGGGTCGTCCATCTTGAATGCAAATTGGTATTAGCTACATCCACACCAACTTTTCCATCGCCATAAGCGGAGAGACGTTTCACATAGCCCATCTTTCCTAAGTCATGCGGTGTATCAAAATGCAACCAACGGGTTATTTACAACGGCAGGTGTTCTTTGTACAATCGGGCTATAAGGCTAAGGCTGCACCCGCCGCCAGATAGAAACAACCGCGGCCGCTGAGTCTGATTGCGTTATTAAGGTGAGGAGAGCGCAAAGAGGAGAAGCATCCAAACCACATAGCGAACAAAAGAAAGAGGGCCAAAAATGAAAGAGAAACAGTGCATCGTGGAAAAAGCAGTGGGTGATGATCGCAATGCTGTTTCTGGCAGCGGCCTTGCTCGGCAGCAGCCTGGCTGCCGATCTGGCGGCCCAGTCAACCCAACCGCAGTTCACTTTCCAGGCGCGCGGTCGCACGTATACGGTCACCGTCACGTCCTTGCCCGGGAGCGGTTTCCGGTTCGCAAACCATTGGCTCTATGAGCCCTCCGGTATTCTCCCTTCGCCTCAGACCGGCAATCAATACTATGTGCTCTTCAGTTCCAACCAGACCGCACCGGCCCAGTTCGGACACGAGGCTATCTATCTGGCATCGTCGCCGACCGGGTATGACCAATTTACCACACCGGCAGCAATTCTTGACCTTTCAACGGTGAGCAATATTTGCGACATAGCTACGGCGCGGCCCGTCTGGGACGGCTCGCTCTGGCACGTCTATGTCCAAGGGATTGTGTGGCAGAACGGAGGCTGCAATCCTCCGGGCTACATCTTTGAGGCAACCGGGCCTGCTCTGCAGTGGGGTAGCCTGCAGTGGGTGAAGACCCCGGGCACGAACAATGCCATGCCGATAATCACCTCGCGCTCTTCGTCGGGGGAGGGCATAGGCCAAGACCACCAGTGGTTCTACACCGCTCCGTATACAGGACTGACGTGGCTCTCCTTCCTCGGCATTTTCAACGACTGGAACTTTACGACACCGGATCTTAATTATTGCCCCACGTGCGCTGTCAATGGTACGAATTTCTTTGGCTACCTTTCCGCGGACGGCGTCAATAACCAGTACTTCTGGTATTACACATCACCGGTGAGTGCGCGGTCCAACGTCGACGCCTCAAAGTTCATAGTATTGTGGCCAGACGTTTTCCTGGGGCGCTCCGCCGATGAGGCCACGCTCGGCGATCCTGCCATCACAATGGGCTTTGATCGGGGCGTTACCGGCCGGGGTGTGGGGTTCTGGGGCTCCACAACGCTTGCTCCCTACCCGGGCGGCACTGTTTCGCCCTATACCTTTGTTGACGGTACCTACCCATCCTCCTATCCGGGAACGATAGACGGCCCCCGCTTCGCGCGAAACGTGTACGGATACCTCGACCCCATTCCAAATAGTTCACCAAAAACCTGGCAGTCGTATATCTATTACGGTATTACTACGTATGGTACCTACGATGGTCCGCCATCGGCATTCGGGGTGAGCCAGGTGACCATCACGGAGCAGGGCCCCGCTCCGGTGAGCTACCCCGTTTCGGTGTCGAAGGGCGGCTCGGGCAGCGGGACGGTGACGTCGGCCCCGGCAGGGATCAACTGCGGATCCACCTGCTCGGCGAACTTCTCAAGCGGTACCCAGGTGACCCTCACGGCCGCAGCCGACTCTGGCTCGACCTTTACAGGCTGGTCGGGCGCCTGCACAGGGACCGGCACGTGCTCTGTAACAATGGATGCGTCGAAGTCGGTTACCGCTACTTTCAACCTTGCCGGCCCGCAGATCTGGGCCATCGTCGATGGGGTTACGTATAATTACACCATCTACCCGGCCACGACCATCTCGATCTTCGGCGAGGGCTTCTCAATAGGCGGCAATATCATCCAGCTCCAGCGCCCCGGCTACGGGGATGTGTGGCTCTATAACGACGACGGCCATTACTTCTGGGATTACAACGGGACGCAGATCAACGCGAGCCTCGACAGCAGGGTAGCCGCCGGCACGTGGACCCTGACTGTCCGAAACTCCTCGGGCGGGGTGTCGAGCCCCTACACCTTGACCATCCAGAACAATGCAAGCAGCAAGGCGTCCTGGTGCTATAGCAGCTCTTACCCATGGTATCAGTATGGGTATACGAACTGGCTCTGCAGCGCTGCGTACCACCCCACCTACTGCTATACGTCTGGTTGGCAGTGGACGACGTGCCCCTAGACGGGCAGCAACGAGCGCTGGGGAGGCCAAACAGTATGACATCCTCGTATGCTTACTTGCCCCGGCTGGCGATAGTTAATGTTCTCTAGCGATCGCAATTGTTGTGCGGGACGGGTTGCGAAGGATGCTCCGAAGCCTTATGATACTTGGATGGCGGGAGGAGGGCGCAACAGATACAGGATCTTTGTCGTCGATGATGATGAGGCGGTGGCCGGCATGATAGGGCAGATGCTTCGCCGCATGGGCTATTCTTCAGTCGTGTGCAATAAACCACTGGATGCCCTGACCCTCTTTTCAAGGGCCCATGAAAGATTCGATGCGGTAATCGTGGATGAGATGATGCCGGACTTAAAGGGGACGCAGCTGACCACGCAACTTCTCCGCGTTAAGGACGATATCCCCATAATCCTGATGACCGGTCATGGCAATATGATCTCTCTTGAGCAGGTGCGGGGAAGTGGCGTACGGGCCACGCTGATCAAGCCCGTGCTGAAAGAACGGCTTCGGACTGTTCTGGACGGGCTGCTTCCTCTTCCTTCAGCCGGAAGATGAGTTTTCGCGCGAATCCGAAGATGTTCGGTGACAATGCAATCTGGTACCGAACATAGAGCGAGGCGAACTCGTATTAGAACAGTACGCGCTGACCGCAGGTCACAGACAGCGTCTGCCCCGTGATGCCGCTTGCCGCGTTCGAAGCAAGGAAGACGGTTGCGGCAGCGACCTCTTCTTCTTCAGTCGCTCTTTTCAACGAAAAAGTATCCACCAAGCTGGCCAGGAGTTCATCAACGTCTTCGCCGGTTATCTGGGACTTAGCTTTCAGCACATTCATAATACGCTCACCCTTGACCGGCCCGGGCGTTACACAATTCACCCGGATATTGTACTTGCCAACCTCAACCGAAAGCGACTCTGTCAATGCGACCATGCCCGCCTTTGAGCAGGAGTAAGGGGTCCTCATAGGAGAACCTGATTTCCCGTCACCGGTCCTGCCGCGTTCTGAACCAATATTAACTATTGCACCACTTTTTAGCGGGATCATATGTTTGAGCACGTGCTTGCACGCCAGCAGACTACCCGTGAGGTTGATTGCCAGGGCTTCATTCCACTCGTTCAAGTTTATATCGACAACATTGGCCGTGGGCCCGATTATCCCGGCATTGTTGACCAGTATGTCTATCTTGCCGAAGGTACGGACCGTTTCGGCCACCATGCGCTCCACCTGCTTTTCGTGGCTGACGTCAGTCTGCACTGCAGCAGCCCGGCCGCCTTTCTTATTGATCACATCGGCCGTCTCCTCCAGTTTCGACAGGGTGCGCCCTGCAAGCACCACTGCTGCCCCATCCGCTGCGAATGCCAGAGCAATGGCCCTGCCAATACCTTTCCCCCCACCGGTGATGATCGCGACCTTTTCGTTCAGTTGCATCTCTCTGCCTCCTCGATGTTTTCTCTGCGTCGCTGCTTTGAAACACGCTATCACAGTTGGTGCCGGCTGTAAATAGAAAGGCTTCCGGGGCTCTTGCCCGCATCATTTGGTTGGGCGAACCGAAAGAATAGCGCGGGCCGCGATGTGGGCCAGTGGCGGAAGGCAGCCGGAATGTGTATTATAATGAAAGGCCGCCGATGAACAACATTCCCGAATTCCCCGAGTTCAAGCCGATTGAGATTGGCGATCGCGACATACTCCACGACAGGCTGTGGGCATATCAGCCTACGAATTCGGAGTTGACGTTTACCAACCTCTTCATATGGAGAAATCATTACGGGTTCGCCTGGTCGATTTACAAAGACTGGCTTGTTATTCTCGGGTCCGATCCCAATGGGGAACCCCATGTTTTCGCGCCCATTGGACCGCCGGACCGCCCACCCGTTGTTGAGACGCTCCTCACCTGGCTTCACCATGAAAAGGGCGTGCATAGTCCCGCGATAGAAAGGGCTGACCAGAAGCTCGTCTCAGAGCTCCAGGGGAGTCCGAACTTTGTGATCGAGCCCCTGCGCGATCACTTCGATTACGTGTATCGAACCGAGGACCTGATCCGCCTGCAAGGCGGGAATTATCGTGCCAAGAGGAACCACATCAACTATTTTCTCCGTTCTTACAGATTTAGTTACGAGCCCCTGGACCACAACCACAAGCAGGCATGCCTGGACCTGATGGAAACATGGTGCGGATTGCGCCGTTGTGAAGACGACCTTAGCTTGTCAAGCGAATGGGAAGCCATCCGGGAGGCCCTGGCCAACTGTGATGAGCTCAAAGTTGTGGGAGGCGTAATCCTGGTGAATGGCAAGGTGGAAGCTTTTACCGTCGGCGAACTGCTCAACAAAGAGACTGTGGTGGTCCATATTGAGAAAGCCAATATGGAGATCCGAGGGCTCTATAACATGATCAATCAGCAATTTCTCGAAAAGCAATGGCAGGATATCCCGTACGTTAACAGGGAACAGGATCTGGGGGAACCGGGGCTGAGAGAGGCCAAGTTATCCTACAACCCGGAGCACTTCGTAGAGAAGTATCGCATCCGCCTCAGCTGATACCGATTCGCATTCAAGCGTATACCTTCGTTGCCCTTCGGCCTGCTCTTACTCGACGTACCGCCAGGTACGCCTGCGCAGCCCAGGCCTCGGCGCGCCTCGGTCTCCATCTTGAATGCGAATCGGTATGACAGGTCGAACGATCAACGTTCAAGGTCTCGCCGGACCTCAGCGGCCCATCAATAGATGCCCTTTCCTGCATGATCTTTCCGGAGGGCAAGTAAAAAGCTCCAGATGCGAGGCGCAGGCAACGACGCAGATGGACTTTTGACGAAGCCCTCATTCTAATCGGAGTACTATCCTGCTCACCCCTTCCGGCATCAGTTTCCGTTTAAAGCCCAAACTTCTGCATAGCTCGATCATACGGTCATTGTCCGAGAGTACAACGCCCTCAATCTCTTCAAGCCCTTTTTCCTGACCTATTCCTATCAGCACATCGATCAGCTTATAGCCCAGGCCCTTTCCCTGGAACTCATCGTGCACCAAAACGGCGAACTCCCCGCTTCTGAAGTCGGGCTGTATGATGAGCCTCCCGATACCGATGATACGCTTTTTTTCAGGGATTATTGCGACGATCGCCACTTCCCTCTCGTAATCTATATTGCAAAACCTGACAAGTGTTTCGTGGGTCCAGGTCTTTATCGGGCTGAAGAACCTCTGTCTCAAGGTAAGTTCGGAAAGGGTGGTAAGCATATCGTGTTCTAACGGCTCATCTTCTGGCCTGATAGGTCTCAGGGTCACATCGGTTCCGTCCTTAAGCGTCCAGTGCGTTGTGTAGCGGGTGGGGTAGGGTGTAATCACCAGGTGCGGGTATTGGGTTGTGTCCGGGGTTGGTATAGCTTCAATGGTTATGCCGGCAGCCAATACAAGGATTTTGCCCTCGACAACGGCCATCGGGTCTATTTCAATGAAGGTAATTTCAGGGAAGTCGGCAATCAGATTGGAGATGCTGACGAGTATTTGCTCCAGCTGCTTGATGTCCGCGGGCTGCCTTCCGTGATACCCTTGCAGTACCTCGTGCGCCTTCGTTTCTTCGATAAGCCTGTGCGCCAGCGTCTGGTTCAACGGAGGAAGGGCAATCGAGTAGTCATGAAAGAGATCGTAGCCCATACCCCCTGTCCCGAACAGCATAACCATGCCGAATTCCTGGTGCCTCTCCGCGAGAAGGATCAGCTGGTATCCCACGCTCCACAACATCTTCTGAACCGTGATTGAATAAACCTGTCGGTCCGCATCCGCATCGTCTTCGATTGATTTCTTGAGTGCATCAAAGGCAGACCGGAGCCCGTCTTCTGAGGCCACGCCGAGAGAGGTGCGCATCCCGCCCTTCCGGGCCGATATCCCTGTCATAAGCTTCAAGACCACGGGGTAGCCCAGCTCTTCCGCCTTCTTGAGTGCTTCTTCTTCGGTGATGACCGTGTAGGCCGGAACGACGGGAACCCCATAATCCCGGAGGAGATCCAAGGACTGCTCAGCCGTAAGCATCTTCGGGCCTTGCGCGGTTTCCTTGCGCATGAGTGTTTTTAAGCTGTACTTGGAAGGTGCCAGCTCCAGCGGAAGTTCCTCCGGCGTCTCATACAGGAGTTCAAGGTTCCTCTTGTAGTGATACATCTGGAGGTACGTCTTAACCGCTTCTTCAGGAGTGCCATACGTTGGCACATTGTTCGCGATCAGCAGACGTGCACCCTCCCTGCTTGAGTGGCCGCCCATCATCGCGGCAAGAACGGGCTTTGACACGCCTTTGCTCATGGTAACCATTGCGTTTGCCAGCTCTACAGGCGTTACCAGGGCACGGGGCAGGTGTATCACCAGCAGGGCATCAACGCCGGGATCCTTCAGACAACAGCGTATAGCTGTTTCATAGTGCTGCAGATCGGCGTCGACCGGCAGGGCTACGGGGTTCCCCCTGGTCCAGTGCGGCAAGGCTGCGTCCAGCTCTTGCATGCACTTTTCAGAGAGTTGGGCCAGCTCTCCCCCCTGTTCCAGGAGCGCATCCTTCGCCATGAGCCCGGCGGTGCTTGCATTGGTGACGACGGCGAGACGCGGCCCCTGCGGCAGACGCGCCGCGTCAAGCACCTGGGCTGCATTAAATAAGTCCGCGGCCTCCTTTACCCTGAGAAGACCGACTCTCTTAAAGGCAGCATCATAGACAAGATCGTTCATTTCCAGAGGGGGATCTGTCCGCTTGCGAGGGAGTTCCAGCCTTCCTGGTTTTAGGACGATTATGGGTTTGCTGCGCGCAAAGCCCCGGGCGGCGCTCATAAATTTTCGGGCATTCACGATCTGCTCCATGTCGAGCAGGATGCTTCTTGTCTCGTAATCGTCCCCTACGAAGTCGATAAGGTCCCCGAAATCGATATCAGTCATAGACCCGAGAGAGACGAAGAGGCTGAAGCCGACATGGGCCTCGCGTGCCCATTCGAGCACGGCGTCACCGAGTTGGCCGCTCTGCGAGATAAAAGCAATGTTGCCCGGCGTAGGGTCTACCTTGATGAGGGAAGCATTGAGACCGGTAGAAGGCCTGATGATGCCAAGAGAGCCGGGTCCGAGCAGCCTCACGTTGAAAAGCCGGCTCGTGGCATGAAGGCGTTCCTCCAGCTGTCTGCCTGCCTCACCCAGTTCTGCGAAGCCCGCTGAGATGACGACTGCACCCTGAATGCCCGCCTCGCCGCATTCTGCTACGACGGCGGGTACAAGCTCAGCCCGCACGGCGATGACGGCCAGGTCGGGTTTCTGGGGAAGGGCGCCTACGGCGGGATAGCAGTCTAAGCCCAGAGCAGCTTTTGCGTTTGGATTTACCGCGAATACTTTTTGCTTTCCTGACCGCAGAAGATTTTCGAGAATAAAGCGGCCAACCGACGCGTCCCTCTCTGTCGCGCCTATGAGAGCGACACTCTTCGGATCAAACATCCCAGTCAAACTCTGCACATTCTCTCCGTCAAGAGCTTTTCAACTTCTTTCCAACACGCTTCTCCACGGATTCGATCTTGTGGGTAAGCCCGTTCTTTCTACCCTTTCGAATATCCAGTTTTGCCGACACGTAAACCCGGTTGCAGTCCGGTTCTACGCGTTTATAGGCTTCGCTCAAGATACGCAACGCCTCATCCAAGGTTTCCGTCTCTATGATGGTTCCCATCGGTGTGAGGCGGTACGACACGCCGCTGCCGTCGATGAAGGTCAAAATGCGGCCTACATAGGCGCT
>JADGQN010000192.1 GCA_017881765.1 Syntrophobacterales bacterium
GTTCCATCCCACCCGCCTTTTTTGTTAATGAATGTTCATCGGCCGAACGACTCGTCTTCTTAACCCCCTAGATGAGTATCAGATAAAATATATGAAAAACATGCAAAATCCGGGCCGAGCTTGTCAAGGCATGGGAATAGGGCTTATTCAGGATGTCGATTATCCTACGTGAAGAAAAGAAGAGAAATCTGTGTCAGTTTCCTCGTATACAGATGAGGCAAAGAGAAGCCATCGGTATCTCACGCCTGGTCGGGGTACCTCTGGCATCCACAGCCGAACCCATTCAGAATTTATTACACTACATTTATTTCCTTCACTGTATTTGTAGTGTAAACTGATTGTGGATGCATCGATTAAGATTCTGGAAGGCGTCTTAGCAGAAAGCAAGGAGTACTACCTCGACATCAAAAACAAGATCGAGGCAAAACTCGCTGGACTACCAAAAGGCAGCATAAAGCACAGGAAGATCTCTGGCAGGAGCTACTATTACCTGCAGGAGCGGGCAGGGCAAAAGGTGGTTCACAAGTACTTGGGTGCCAGCCGGCCCGATGTCTTGGTTAAACAGCTTGAGGAAAGAAAGGCTTTGAAAGCGGAATTGAAAAAGGTGGATGAAGCTCTCAGAATGCTCAAACGGGCTGAGGGCAGGAAAAAACAACATGGATGAAGCCTTGGAAAAGGCGAATCCTCCAGATATTGGGGCAGGCAAAGGCTGTTTTTCCACTCCTTTCTGAAGAAATTAACCGCCTCGAATCTACACTACAAAACGCTTAACCGTCTTCACTGTAGTGTAATTCTGCAGAGAGGCAGCCAGGCGCGAGTGAAGGTTACGGTGCCGTGACAGGCCCCGATGTGAGAGAGAGCGACACATCGGGTCAATCGCAACGCTGTGCGGCCATGTGCATCACACCCTTCCTGCGAACTAAGATGGAGAGGTTTGTGATGGCATTTCCGCGCTGCTGCGCTGT
Source organism: Syntrophobacterales bacterium (assembly GCA_017881765.1). Classification (GTDB taxonomy): domain Bacteria; phylum Desulfobacterota; class Syntrophorhabdia; order Syntrophorhabdales; family WCHB1-27; genus JADGQN01. Next base: position 966 of record JADGQN010000192.1, read on the forward strand.
CACATACCTAGTGAGCCAGTATCCAGTACGGATCCTTGAATACTTCCCGTAGTGCTTTTCTGGACTCTGCGGTCAGGATCTAGATCCTGGCCAAATGTGAAATCGCCATAGGGAACGTCTATGATGATTGCTGCGCCAATTCTTGGTCTGGTCTTGATGTATCGAAACGCATCTATATACCACTCGTGCTGTTTAGTATGCTTCTCAGTTGACATCTCCCCAATCATAATTGGTTTGTCCTTGTGGACTGAGGTCCAGTAGTCATAGTTAGGAGAGACAAGTTCACCCAAAGATCTATATGGGCCTTGTCGGCCGGTGGTACCTGACCACCAGCTCTGGCAGCTGAGGCCAAGCCAGTCAACGTACTCGTCGCCCGGGTAGTAGTCCCCTGGAGGGTTTCCGTTCCAGTACTCCAGCATCCAAGTTGCGTATTCGTTCGCGCCTTCGTCGCGGAAGACTTTCCACACATGCTGCCAGTATTTATTGTACGTTTCGGGACTTTGGTCTGGCTGGCCAATCCAGTGCCGTGGACTCCAGCTGCGGGGTAGATTTGGCTCATGCATTGTGGTTATGAAGAAACCTCCATGCTGCTCACCAAAATTCCTGGCGCCGCGGGCGCATACCTTGCTATCTGATAATCGTGCTTGCCGCCAATCACATCCCGCATCTTCGGAGTCCACGATGAATTGCTGAGACACTCCAACGCAGCATACTGCACTGGGATCGTTCCGAATTCTGCCATGGCGTTTGGGAGGCTCCCGTGAAAGTCACTCCAAAGCTTCGCATACTCACGGTTGACAAGAAGATAGGGTTTTGCTCCAATGTCCTTTGCGTAGCCTTCAAGCTCGGCCTTCATGTTCTTTATAAGCAGAGGATCAAACGTCTCCACCGTTCCCCGGGTCTTCTCGACTAGTTCCTCAAGACTCCTGGAGCCTGAGCTTATATCTTTCATGGCTTGCAAAGCAGCCCAACCCAACCAGGGCCAATTAGTCCAAAAAACCCACATAGCAGCCAGATTTGGGAGGCTTGATTTTGTGATCCTCTTTGGCAGGGCTAGGAACCTTTTCTAAAACCGCTGTTGCCTCCGCAGCGGACACAATCGTTCTCATGCCAGCGGGCACCAGCAACGAACCCAGACCCGCCGCGCTGAACCTCAGCATATCCCGTCTGCTAAAAGATTTCATGGCCACCCCCGGTTTGTGTAATGAGTATTGTTTCGAGTTTAACACAAAGGGTAATTAGGTCAAGGAGAATCAGCGTCTTCGGTCCATAGCTCTGTTGATTCCTTCGCTCTATCGCACCGCTTACTCTTTTCGAGTCCGAGGATTACGAACATCGGGATTTGTTTGGGAGATAATAATGTTGGCATTGACAGTGGTATAAATAGCAGATATACCAGAGGTATGAAGACGGCGATATCCATCCCTGATGAGCTTTTTGAAGAACTGGATAAAGTGAGCAAACAATATCGGACATCAAGGAGCCACGTGATCACTCTTGCGATAAGGGAATACCTTGACCGGATAAAATCGCGAAAGCTCCTGGAAGACCTTAATGCGTCTTTCGTGAGTGATAGCCCGGAAGAAAGAAAGATCAGGGAAAAGGGCAAGAGGCACTATGCCGGGAAGGTTCTCAAGGAGCGCTATTGACCATCAGACAGGGGGACATATTCTGGGTAGACTTGGAAGAGCCTTCTCCTTATGCTACCTCCTTCTCACTCTGGTCGCGAGTCCTCGTCATCCACTCAGGCAGTGGCTCGCCTGTTGCAGAGCTGTAAAGGGTCTCGGGGGCTATATCGACACCGCCGGGCCAGCACAGCACGCCGAAGTCCTTGTTAAGGATAACTTGCTTGAAATATTCGATGTCTGAGAACCTAGCGAACACGCCGCCCTTCCTGCTGTAACTTTCCAGATCAACGACACCTCTCTTCCCGTTTTCGAAAATAAGCTCTATTTTGCGCTCGCCCAAATATTTGAAATCAACGACGTCATAATACATGGCATTCTCCCTACTTCAGAGGCTCAATCGGAAATAAAGGCTTCATAGTTTTTGCCGCCCCCCACTCCAGCAAGAGTTCATCCTTATGTGTGGAGGCCCATTCAATGACCAAACCCAGCGCCCGTGGCGGCAAATGTCCCTCCAGCACCGCAAGTCCATCAATCCTTATGGCAGCTCTGTACTCCCCATAGGCAGCATGGAAGTGCGGCGGATTATGATCATCAAAGAACATCCCTATCACAATGCCGAAGAATCTACATATTTCAGGCATATCTGCGCATATTATAACTCAAACATTCTGGCGTGCCCAGTTTTGTGATCATGCGACGGGAGAGCTTAGTTGTGAGGGGTCACTATCAGCTATCGCTTTTCTTTCTCCTTCAGCGCCTTCAGCACCTTCTCCGGCGTGATCGGCAAATCCTTGATCCTCACCCCCACTGCGTCGTAGATCGCGTTTGCAATGGCCGGTGCTGTCGGGACGAGACCCGGCTCGCCGATGCCCTTTGCGCCGAACGGGCCGTTCTTTTCATCCGTCTCTATGATGACCGCCTCGATTGGCGGGATATCTTTCGCTGTGAGCAGCTTGTAATCGAGGAAATTCGGGTTCATGATTTTTCCATTCTGATAGACCATATTTTCGCTGAGCGCGTATCCCAGACCCATCACACCGCCGCCGTAAATCTGCCCTTCAAGCAGCATGGGATTGATAGCCTTGCCCACGTCATGTGCCGCGACGTACTTGATGATCTTCACCTGACCCGTCTCCTTATCCACCTCGACTTCGACGCCGTGCGCGCCGTAGGCGTATGCGACCGAGAGGTTTCCCTTGAACTCCTTGTCAAAATTTTCATTGGGCGGATCATAGAAGTACTCGGCTACCAGCATTTTCCCGCCAGGGGCGTAGTGCGCAGACCTCAAGATCTTGCCAAGCGCAATCTTCTTCTCTTTGTCGTTCTTTGAGAAGATGACGCTGCCTTTCAGGTCGAGAGCGCTCGGGTCCTCGTTGAGAGTCGCCGCTGCCAGATCGAGGATCTGTTCCCTGAGTTTTTGCGCCGCTCCGAGGGCAGAGTTGCCGGCCACGAACGTGGTTCTCGATGCGTGCACACCCACGTCCCACGGGCAGACATCCGTGTCGTTGTTGATCACATTTATATCATCGATGGGAACGCCGAGCACTTCAGCCACGATCTGCGCTACGATGGTCTCCGAACCCTGACCGATTTCGGAAGAGCCTGTGAACACGTCGACCTTACCGTAATCATCGATCTTGATGATGGTGCCGCAACCATCCGACTTGTAGACACGCGCCCCGCCTCCCACGTGGACGAGCGCGGCCATGCCGAAACCACGGCCTTCCTTCTGCATGCGCTTGCCTGTCCAGCCGAGTCTTGTTTTTACCGCTTCCATGCACTCCTTCACGCCGCACGACGTGATCTTGAAGTTCTGCGGTGTGGTCTCACCCGGTTCGTTCGCATTCATGAACCTGAATTCGTAAGGGTCGATACCTGCCTTCTCCGCAAGCTGATCGAGCGAGCACTCTATGGCAAAGGTAGCCTGAGGATTTCCGTACCCCCGCATGGCCTGGCTGTAGGTATTGTTCGTGTAGACACATTTGGCCGTGTATTTCACGTTCGGTACCTTGTAGAGAGAGGAGATGGGCAGCATCATAACGGACGGGGTCGTTGCGCCCCATGAGGTATAGGCGCCATTGTCCAGGATCATCTCCATCTCCCTGAAGAGGAGCTTTCCTTCTTTGGTGCAGCCATGCGATATCTTTGTGATGGTGCACTGTCTGGGCGAGGTTGCAAAGAACTCTTCCTCCCGGCTGAAGAGGATCTTCACGGGCTTGCGTGTCTTCAAAGCGAGAAGGATCGCGAGGTATTCGTATGCATAGGTGTCGAGCTTGCTGCCAAAACCGCCGCCGATAACGCTCTGGATGATCCTGACTTTTTTGTTCTTCAACCCGAACGTGCCGAGCGCCTCCATGAAGTCCTTCTGCGCGAGATAGGGGATCTGTGTGTTGCTGTACATCGTCAGGTTGTTATTGATGTCGAAGCTGGCTATGCATCCGCTCGCGCCAAGGCAGCAGTGCGTGACCCACTGGGTGCGGAACGTGTCCTCGACTATATGAGCCGCCTCTTTTTTTGCTGCGTCGAGGTCACCCACGATGAGCTTCCATGGCATCTTCAACACGTTCGTCTTGTGCTCTTCGTGTATAAGCAGTGCGCCCTCCTTCATCGCCTCGATCGGGTCGAATAGAGCGGGCAACTCTTCGTATTCGACCTCAATGAGGCCGAGTGCGTCTTGTGCAACTTCAGGGCTCACGGCTGCCACAGCTGCTATCTCATCCCTGAGCGAGCAGACCTTGCCGGTCTTGAGCGGCGGATTATCCTTGTACACCCCGAATTTGAAAGGAGGAATAGTTGAGCCGGTGAGCACGGCTTTCACACCGGGAAGCTTTTCCGCCTTCGTGGTGTCCAGACGAACAATCTTCGCGTGGGGATAGGCACTGTAGAGTATCCTGCCGTAGAGCATGCCCGGCACTTTGAGGTCCTGAATGTAAGCAGCTTCGCCTGCGACTTTTCCCGGAGCATCCTTCTTTGGTATCGGTTTTCCAACAAACGTGAGTTGAGCCATAGTTACCTCCCACTCGCTGCTTTCACTGCTTCGATGATCTTCACGTAGCCGGTGCACCTGCACAGGTTGCCCGCGATACTCTCCTTAATCTCCTCGTCTGTCGGACTCTGGTTCTCATCGAGGAGCGCCTTGGCCGACATAATCATGCCGGGGGTGCAGAAACCGCACTGGACGGCCCCATGGTCGATAAATGTCCTCTGGAGAGGATGGAGCTGTCCATCCGGTTGCACCAGGCCCTCAATGGTGGTCACATTCTTTCCTTCTGCCTCCAGGACCGGAACGAGGCAGGCGTTGACTGCCTGACCGTCCATGATCACGGTACAGGCGCCACACTCGCCATATCCGCAGCCAAGCTTGGTGCCGGTCAACTCAAGTATTTCTCGCAACAGGTAAAGCAAGGTCCACGCAGACTCAACCTCAACATTGACAGCTTCTCCGTTCAGCTTGAACATCATCTCTCTTTTCATGAATCCTCCCTGAAGATGGGGTCACGGGTCACGGGGCATGGGTCATGGGTAAGCACAAAAAAGACCAAGTCTCGGACCTTACCTTCTTGTGTTGTTCTGTGGGATTTCCATGACCCGTGACCCATGACCCCTGACCCTTGACCCTGTTCTTCTCACCACAGTCTTTCCGGATAGACGACCTCACCGGGCCTGACTATCCGCTCGATCGCTTTCATGATGCCCCTTTTCACGAGCACCTTCACCATTTCACTCCGGTACCAGGCCTCACCCCTTACGCTGTCCCTGGGTGAGGCTTCCGAAACAGCGATCTCGCTGACCTCCGCAATAAGCTTTTCAGATAGGACCTTTCCTTTCAGCGCAGCCTCCGCATGTCTCGCTCTTATGGGACGCGGCGCGACAACGCCCATGGCGATGCGAGCGTCCTCGCATTTAAGCTCCTCATCTTCAAAATAGCCCATGATTTTTGATATGGGCTCCAGTGCGCAGAGCGCATCCCTGCATTTGACATCGTTCCGATTAAGGGTGATCCGCACGGCAATGCCGACGATGGGGAGGTCCATCGCGGCCCGGCGCGTGTGCTTGATGTACACAGACCCCGTGTTTTCCGTGAAACGGCGGATTTTGAACTCCTTGAGGATCTCCCCCTTGCGCAGCACGGTCTTTCCCGGCCCCACAAAGAACTCATCTATGTCCACTTCCCGCTCTCCGGTGGCGCTCACGAGCAGTGCTTTAGCGTCCAGCACCAGCAAGGGGCACGCCGTATCAGCCGAGGGAGCCGCGGTACAGATGTTTCCCCCGATCGTTGCGACATTGCGTATCTGGATAGAGCCGAGATTACAAGCAGCGTCATGGAGGGCCGAAAAATGCTCCTGTATCATAGGGTTCTTTTGCAACTCCCGAAGGGTGACGCCGGCCCCGATGGTTGTATCTTCATTGCGCTTCAGGTCGACCACGTTGCGCAGCGATATGAGCGCCCTGGGTTTCAACTTTCTCTGTTCTATCTGCACCATCACATCAGTGCCGCCGGCTATGAAAACCGCTTCGTCTTTGTACTGGGCCATTAAACCAAGAGCTTCTTTCAACGAATCAGGCTTGTGGTAGTCATAGTGAAGCATGGGACCTCCTCAGAAAAAAAGGGTTCAAGGGGTCGAGGGTTCAAGGGTGAAAGATTTCTCCAAAGCCTTGATAAGACCCTTGAGCATCCTCTCGACTTCCCCAACCTCTTGTTCTAATACATCCTTATCTTTTACTTGAATGTATCCTAAATCGCGCGACAAAAGTATCTGGGTCTCCAATTCGCAGACAGAACCATATGCGATGTAAAGCGAGCGAACATAATCCGGCTTTGTTCTTCTGCCATAGCCTTCTGCTATATTCGATGGAATCGACACCGCCGATCGCCTGACTTGCGAAGTCAATCCGTATAGCTCTTCTTTTGGAAAACCCTTCGTCAATCTGTACACCTCCAAACACAACGCATAAGACTGCTGCCACACCTTGAGATCTTTATAGCTCTTGAGCATTATTGCACTTAAACCCTTGAACCCTCGACCCCTTGAACCCTGGAACCCTATTCTTCTCTTGTGAACCCTAGTCTCTCTTATCAAATACTCTCTTCGTCTTTCTTTCCGACCTCGGTAATTCACCGTGGCAGACCACTTCGCAGTCGCAGCTTACAAATATTTGATTTTTTATCCCCTTCTCAACGCCTTTTTTCAATTCCTCATCCCTGGCCGGTGGACAGTCAATACCTCTCTCCACCTTGACAACCATGTAGTCCTTGCCGTCAGCCCGCCGGTCCAGGTGAATCTGGTACTCACTGCCGATGCCCTGGATGCGGGAGAGCACATGATCGACCTGACCCGGATATACATTGACTGCCCGGAAGATGAACATGTCATCCGAGCGACCCAGGAAACGGTCGTGCCGCGGCAGGATCGAGCCGCACGGGCAGTCGCCGGGGATAGCCCTTGTCAGATCCCGCGTACGGTACCGCACCAATGGAGCCGCCTCTTTTCTGAGTGTCGTCACCACCATTTCACCTATTTCTCCCTCGGGTACGGGCTTGAGTGTCTCAGGGTCGAGGAACTCGACGATGAAATAATCGGCCCAGTAGTGGATGCCCGCATGATGGATGCAGTCAAGGCCTGTCCCCGGCCCGTAGAGTTCGGTCATGCCGGGAATGTCAAAGATATGCTCCACGCCGAGCAGGTCCCGGATGCGCGCCCGCATTGCATCGCTGCTTCTTTCTGACCCGAAAATCACCTTCTTGATGTTGATCTGGTCGCGTATGCCTCTTTTTTCCACTTCCTCCGCCATCAGAAGGCCCATTGACGCGGTGCAGCAGAGGACCGTGGTCTGAAAATCGACAAGAAACTCGGTCTGCATGTCGAGGCTGCCCGGGCCAATAGGTATCGCCATCGCGCCAAAGCGCTCGACCCCCGCTTGAAAGCCAACGCCCGCTGTCCAAAGGCCGTAGCCCACCGCTATCTGCACCCGATC
>JADGQN010000193.1 GCA_017881765.1 Syntrophobacterales bacterium
GTATTTGAAAACAAAAAACAAGATGGGGTATCAGGACGGGATTGAAGAGGAATTTCTAAACTACTCCCGTTGCGTAACGGATTGCCGGGAAGTGCTTCCTATCAAGTGAATCAGCGATATGTATGTAACCACCTTTCCTGGGTTGAGCGCTAAAGCTCAGTCTTGCCCTCGACGCTTTCCAGCGCTGCACGGTGCGCCAAGCCACGTTGCGTTCCTGGTGGGCGTCGTCCCTTAGCAACTCAATGGTGGACGTGCGCCAGTTTGTATTCAAGAATAGCACCAGCTTCTTACTTTGCCGCGTCCATGGCCAAAGCTCCGTGAGAGAATGCCTCGGCATTCTAATTTTAATGCGCTATACCGATTTGCATTCAAGATGGACGACCCAGCCTTCGGCCGGGTACCCCGGGCGAGCCGAGGCTTGGGCTACGCAGGCGTACCCGGCGGTACGTCGAGTAAGAACAGGCTGAAGGGCAACGAAGGTATACGCTTGAAGGCAGATCGGTATCAGACGTTTGCCCATCGCGCCGCTGCCAGGGCGGACAGGCTCGATATGGCCGCGAGGAGGCGCCTCTGGTCGAGCAGGAGGTTCTTGTATTCATACTGAATGCCTATCACACCGACCGTCTCTTCAACCGACTTCATGGGAATAAAAATGCTCGTTACGTTCGATAGTGTCTGTGTTCCTGCGCCGGCCATCTCACCATGGGCATAGGACCACTCGGCCACTGTCATTTCATGGGCGTTGAGATCTATATCAGGTTTGCTTTTGGCCCACACCTGGAGTCTCCCTTCCTGCCCTTTGAAAAGTACGAAAGAGGGCACATCCACGACCTTGGAGAGATACCTGATTATTATGTGACTTACGTCATCGAGCACTGTAGTCCGCAATAACGGCAGAACGTTTTTCCATTCCTTCGCATCATGCACGAATCCTCCGATCAACTGCTCGACGGGAGGCATCATCAGGAATTCCTTGCTCATCTCTTCTATCAGGGTCATCCGTTTAACACGCACCTGCAGAGCAAGATTCCGCTCTTTTGCCGTACCAGCCAGCTGGGCGACCACAACCGACGTGAAAAAGAATACGACCCCGTTGACGATATCATGTGTGTGGTACATGGTGAAGGTGTACTTCGGCTCAGTGAAAAAGAAATCAAAGGTGAGCAGGCTCAGGACCGCCCCGAAGAGCGAAGCTCCCATGCCGAAACGCAAGGCCGCTGCAATGGTCGCAATCAAGTAGATGAAGACGAGAGAAGCGGGCCTGACGAACGCTTCGAGAAAGAAATTGAGCGCCGTGACCACGGCGACCATACCGAGGCTGATCAGATAATCTTCAAGGCGAAGCGCAGGCCATCTGGATGCCTGTTTCGGCTGAGTACTTTGAGTCTCCATCAGGGGTGTTACGAGGTGCAGCTCGAATTCCGCCTCAGCCCGCAGTAACTTGTGCACGGGCGAAGGGTTGAGGAATGCAAAACGTCTTGGCCGGGGCTTGCCAAGGACTATCCGTGTGATGTTCTGTTCCCGGGCAAACCTCAAGATTTCTTCAGCTATATCGGTCCCCATCAGCGTAGAAGTCTTTGCGCCCAGCTCTTCCGCGAGATTGAGTGCATCCGTCAGGTAGGTCCGCTGCTCGTCCGAAAGCTCTTTCAGTGCCGGTAAGGCGACATAGATCGCATACCATTCCGCCCGCGCCTCTTTAGCGATCGTATAAGCCTTGCGGAGCAACTGCAAGGCATAGGGGCTTGGGCCAATGCATACCATCAACCGTTCACCCGCCGCCCAGGGACCGGAAATCGCTTTCGCCTTCATATAGTTGAGGAGCTCGGTGCCCATTTTGCGAGCGACAAGTGTAAGGGTGAGCTCGCGCAAGGCAACGAGATTGCCTCGCTGAAAAAAATTCTCCATGGCATGCCGGGCCTGTTCGGGGATATAGACTTTCCCTTCCTGCAACCGTTGAGAGAGTTCTTCAAGAGGAATATCAATGACCTGAACTTCATCCGTCCTGTCAAGAAGGGTATCGGGTACTGTCTCCTGTTGCCGGGTCCCCGTGATCGTTCCTACCACATCCACCTGGCTTTCGAAGTGCTGAATATTGACGGTCGTATACACGTCAATACCGCTGTCAAGCAATTCTTCGACGTCCTGGTACCGTTTCGGGTGGCGGCTGCCGGGGGCATTCGTATGCGCCAGCTCGTCCACTAATGCCACACCGGGCCTGCGTGTCAGTATCGCATCAATATCCATTTCATGAAGTTTGATGCCTTTGTACTCGATCTGCCGCGGGTTGATGACCTCCAGCCCCTGGAGCAGCGCCTCCGTTTCGGAGCGCTTGTGTGTTTCCACAATGCCGATTACCACGTCTTCACCGCGGTTTCGCAGCACGTGCGCTTCCTGGAGCATCGCGTAGGTTTTGCCGACACCCGGCGCATAGCCGAGGAAAATCTTTAACCTGCCCCGTTTTTTCTCTTCGCGCTGAATCTCCCGCAGGAGCGCATCAGCATCTGGTCTAGGATCCTTTTGGAACTCGTCATTCTTTGCCATCCGGCACCTACCCCAGATTGTAAGCCAGAATGCTTCCAATGTCACTAATACCAATTCGCCTTCAAGCGTATACCTTCGTTGTCGCTGCGTCGCTCTCCTCGACGTACCGTTCAGTACGCCTGCGTCAGAGCTCCTCACTGCCGCCTCGGTCTCCATCTTGAATGCAAATTGGTATATGGAGTTGGAGGAGAAAAGAGGGTGATTAGTGACCAGCGAGCCGTGAGCAGTACGCAGTGACCTAAAAGACTGAATCGAGCTTGGGCTCTGTGATGGTTACTTTGCTTTTATTGCTATCTTCTTGGTTTCCTGGATTGCTTTCGCAGTCTTCGGAAGTGTAATCTCGAGCACGCCTTTTTTGAACGTGGCCTGCACTTTGTCCGTGTCCACTTCGACCGGCAGCGGGACGCTGCGCGTGAAGGAGCCGTATGAGCGTTCCATCTTATAGTAGTCTTTCCCCGTGTCCTCTTTTTCCTCTTTCTTTTCACCCTTAATCGTCAAGGTGTCCCGGGTGAGAGATACGTCTATGTCCTTCTCGTCCATGCCCGGGAGTTCCGCCGAAACCTTGATCTCTTTGTCCGTTTCGGACACATCGACGTGCGGTATGAACGCAGTGGCGAGCCTTCTCTCAACAGGGGCCCACGGCGAGAGCTCGAATCCGCCAAAGAAGTCATCGAAAAGTTTGTTCATGTCCCGCTGAAACGTGCCAAACGGATACTCCCACTCGCGCCTGACATCCAGCTGCGTTCCGGGTGTAGCCTTTGGTACAACATCTTTTTTTGCTGCCATTAAAGCACCTCTCAAATATCGTTATGCACCCTTCCGAAAGTGGTGCAACCTCCGCCGTCGTTAACCTTCAAGATAAATATTGTCATCGCGAAAAATAGTGTCAAGAGTTCGACCGGGCATAGGAGCCTCGGATTTCTTTCAGGGTCTGCTTTCCAGGCACCGGCTTAAGGCGCTCCTGAAAACTTCCGGTATGGGCACTATGGCGCGTGCAGCGTAGTCAAAAGCGATCAGGCCGGTCTCAACGAGCGCGATGAGGGTTTCGCCTCTGCCGAAACGATGAAACATCCTGAAGTTCGAGCGTCCCGTCTCTCCCACGTGGCTATCAACCTGCAGCTTGTCAAAGAGAAACCCTTCACCGGCATAGGTGACGACCAGGTCCCCCATAATGATGCCGGTACGGTCATCACCCAGATTGTTTTCAGCGACACCGAGAAGACGAAACAGGTGAACGCGTGCTTCGTGGGCAATCCTCACAACGGAGTCGTGGCCCAAATGGCCCCCGTAGTTGAGGTGACCGACCTGAACTTGCAACTCATAGTGAAACTCGTAGGTAGGCTGCTCGTGAAGTTTGACGGGTGGCATGCTCAGGTTTTACAACAGTTACCTCCGGAAGGTCAAGTTGCCCCTTTAATTTTTCTCCCAAAATATCGATAACCAGGAAGGGAGTAATTCCGAAAGGGGTTAAGACTGTGATGGAGATAGGACAGGTTCCCAGACTGAATAGCCAAGTCGCTCCAACAGCGGTTGCTAAGGGTGGGAGGGCAGTGGGTTCACCTGTACAGCCGTCCCCGATCGATAGCCTTGGCGCGCCGCGCCAGATGAGGCTACCCGTCGAGGACGCTGTCCGGGAGGTTGCCAGGGGCGTCACGGACTACATCGTCAGTAACAGGCTGACACTTAGCGAGGGTTATCAAGCCTTCAGAGCGGATCTCGTTTCCGAGATCGCCTTGAGCCTTCTCTCCGTCAGCGAGATGAAGATTATCGAAAAGCTCGCCCAAGACTTGTTGGGGAAGACCTCAACCGGTCCATTAAATATTATCGCATCCGAGACGAGTGCGCCGTCTGTTGCCCAGGCTGGTGAAGGGCTGATGGCCATAAATGCAGATGACACGCTTGAACAAATGCTGGAGAGGGTGAGCCAGACGCTTGCCGGCAGCTCTGCACTCCCTGAGACGGAAGGAGAGCAGCCCGGTGTTACCCTTGGCAGGGTTTCGGGTCCTTTCATCGGGCTGGAACAAAAGGTCGTAATGAGCTGGAGACTTGGCAGCAGTGTCGTCCAAGATACCGGCGACGGCTTTACGTTCGGCGTCGTGTCAGGCAACGGTTTTTTGGGTAGACTTGTAGGCCTGAATAGCCCGTCCGCTGCGGTCAATAGTTCGTCCGCCGCCGTCAGCGACCTCAGCAATGGCTCATCAGCGGCTACGGTTGCGCAGCTCTCCGAAGGCGGCCAGGATTCGGTCAGTGGCGTCGAGGAATCCTCCTTCGCAGCCTCAGCGATCACCAGTGTGCCGCGGCAGCCGGGCTCGGGTATACCTCCCGCGTTCTCCGGCCGGAGTTCGAATTCACCCGACCTGCTGCGCCTGGATATGAAAGAACTACTGGGGGGCAAGACGGCAGAGCTTCGCATTCGCTATGATGAGGCTTTGATCGTAAGCAAGGTGGCTGTGCTTCTCGAGCAGATGAACGGATTGGTCCGCGTTTGCGAGGAGCAGGACAAAGGCGCATCCTATAGTCGGCAGCAGCCCTCATCCGACCTTAATCGCTCATTGCGGCAGGTGTTGGCTGCTGCGCTTGGAATTGTCATAGATGGCAACAAAACCTTTAGCACCCCTGCCTCCATCGGGGTTTCAGCGGGGCGTGACGGGCTGCTTGTGCTCGATGCCGCCATCCTAAGGAGCGCTCTCCAATCACATAGAGATGAGACTACGGCGGTTCTCAAGCCCCTGGCAAATTCTTTCTATGACAATATCAGTCTCTTCGTCGATCCCCGCATCCTGGCGCGTTTCAGCGAGATCATCGGCAATGGTGAGGCGGGCAAAGCGGCCCGGTCCAAAAAAGAGAGTGAACGCCGATGGAAAAAGGACAAAGATCTCCTCGAGAAGAGATTCCTGGAACTGGGCCTTATACTCGAGGAGTCGGGGAAGCTGCGGGAATGGTTCATGGACGTGGTTGAGAGCTTTGGACGCAGCCCGAACCCCGAACTTTCCGATGAAGTGGCTAAAAGGGCGCTGCCGACGGTCGATTTAGCCTGGGAGCAGGAGGAGCCCTTGGCGGCTGACCGCCCGGATGAGCTGAAAGATAACCCGGTCGCGCTCTTTATTGCAAGTTCCACCCGGGCCCTTCAGGAAGAAGATGCGGGAACATCAATCAAGATTCTGCTCAAAAGAAAAGTCCTCTCCGATAAACTTCTCGCTGAAAGGCCTGCCCTGGAACCAAGGGTAGCAATGGTCTGTCTGGCCAATGAAGAGCTTCTCCTCGGGAGGCTGGAAGCTGAGCGCACGAAGCTTTTCAAAAACCTCGATGAGCTGTCGCGCACGATGGTTGCGGCACGAGGATACCGGTCCCAATTTCCGTTCCCCCCACCCATGGCAGCGTTCATCATCACCAAAGGATAGCGCTAGCGATAGCGCAGCACCCTGTAAAGATATTAGGATTTAGAATTTTAGGTGACGGTATTGTCGAATCGCTGACGCCTTTTTGACAAAGTTTGTTTGACAGCGCGCCCTCCTTCAGCCGCGCCCCGATAATAGCCTTAAGTTACGGGCACTTCTCCGTAGGCATACGTGGCACAGGTCTTGCTATAAAATAAGTATTACAGACTGAAGCACAAGAAACGCCAATTCAGACCAAGGAGGAGCACCCTCCTTCCCCGTGGTCTCCTCCATCCCCCAGAGCCCTTCAACGGGCTCTGGGGACCCCCCCTAATCGCAGACCTGTATGTCGAATCTTAGTTTGCGGGAGTCTACCTGGCAAGGCCTTTCCGCGACTCTTTTCCGCGATGGCGTTTTTTTGTTGAAGGTTATTCCGCGCTCTTTCTGACTGACAGGATGCTTGTTGCGCTTGCGTCACAGCGATCAACAAAGAGGAGCATTGCCTTTCCTATCGATTCATTGATATGGTAGACGAATGTTTATCTCTGTGCCCCGTCCGGGCTGGCTCTGAACACGAATGGTGCCTCCATGCTCGTCGATGATCTTTTTTGTGATCGCCATGCCGACGCCGGTTCCCTCGCTCTTTGTCGTGTAGAACGGCAGAAAAACGTTATCGAGGGTGTCCCTATCCATACCCGATCCGTGATCTTTTATTCTGATCATCACGGATTCCCCACCGGGCCTTGCAGAGATCATGATCGTCTGTCCTCTCCTTGAGGCATCGATCGCGTTATCGATCAGATTCACGAGCGCCCTTTCGCAGAGGAATCCATCCAGGGCGATCCGAGATGGTTCCGGCGGAAGATCGAGGGACACGCTCACTCCGTGATTCTCGGCCTTTGCCACACAGGTGGAGACTGCACGATTAATGAGCGCGATGATGTCCTCTTCCTTACGACTCAGCCGTAGGGGTTTTGCAAAATCGAGCGTGCTTTCCAGGATTTTGTTCATGGTTTCCGCCGCATCGGAGATTGCATTGAGTGCCACCCCGGCATCCCCTTTCTTCTCTCGTATGCGTTGCACAAAGCCCCTGGTGACGGTAAGGGGACTTCGCAACTCGTGTGCTATTATAGCCGCCACTCTTCCCAGCGCAGCGAGGTAGGCATTATTTTCCGACTCTTTCCGCCATCTTCTCTCCCGGTCAACAAGAACGCCGGCAATGATCGCAAACACTCCGAAAAACAGGGTGTGAAGGAGGTCTTCCGCAAGGAACGTCGAGCTGAGGTGCCAGACAACGAGGATATACGGTAGATAAAGGAATACAACGGTCAGGTAGGTTATGATGGCGCCCCGCAGACCGAAAGTCAAAGCCCCAATAAGGACCGGGAGATAGTAGAGGTCCATGAAGATGCTTTGCAAGGGCCAGACCGGAGCCGAAGTATAATGAAGGTAGGTGATCACGAGCGAGGAGGCCACAATTACAGTTACGTAGAACCTGTTTCGCTTCGTCACGTGCTCACCCGTTCATGCCCCTTGTCTGACGCCTTGTGTGAAATATCACCGAAGGGCCGTTTAGGGTACACGTGCCCGGTGGTGAACAGACGGGTCAAGAGCGGTTGATTTAACCGCCTGATGTCAGTCCTCAATGTCTGTGTAAATGGGGTATGCCGCTGCCCTCCGTCGTTAGATTCTTGACCGTGAGGAGCAATGATAGCGTGCCGTTACTGGTACGCGCACCTCACTGTCCGAAGCTTGATCCTTTCCTCCACAATGCGTGAAAGCAACTGAGCCAGTCCCTGGATGGAACGCTCCAGGGCCAATAACCTGAGAGCAACAGGTCCCCTTCTGCGGAGGAGATCGCTTGTCAAGCGCTTGCCTGCCTTCGCATCGTCGAGAATTAATTGCGCATACGTCTGGCGGGGATCGTTCGGATCCATGCGCATCTGAAGAATCTTTCCGTAGCTCACCACTGCGTCGAACACGTTCCCGAAATAGAGCGCCATGTCCCCGATGAATCTTTCAAGCGTTTCCGTCTCCGACGAATGGCTAAGCTCTGCCTCTGGCTGGGACAGCAGTCTCTCGAGGGGCACTGCCGATTGTTTAGCCCTCTCCAGTTGTTGAAGAAGCATTTTCGTGGCATTATGTCTAACCATGGCAATCCTCCGCATTTTTCTCTCGACCAATTATTCTATGCAACCGATGCCTTGCGATTCTGCCTTGTTAAATGCTCGATCTCTTCGCGCATATCAGTTGCGCAGTCGGGGCAAAGACCATGGGTGATCTCCGGTGAACCGCTGTTCAATAAGTATTTTTCTATTGGATGCCAGGTCCCGTCCTCAGCCTTGTATTTCTTGCAACGGCTGCAAATCGGAAGCAGTGATTCAAGCTCGTGGATGATTTTGTCCTGGGCACGGCGTGCCTTTATTGTTTGAACAAAGCCTGTGACCAGAAAAAGAACCCCCAGCACATCGGCAAATCCCCCAATAACGGTGACAACCACTGTGTACGGCTCTTTAGGATACCCAAATAGTCGGAAGATATGCGCCGTCGGGTGTTCCACAAGTACTTCACAGAGCCTCGCGACAAATAGAAAGACGACACCTACGATGATAGGAAGGAGAGACCTGAACTTCCTTCGTTCCCTCCACA
>JADGQN010000019.1 GCA_017881765.1 Syntrophobacterales bacterium
ATAACCGACATCAGGAATCTCCTCTTTATGCATTTACAGCGGCAGCCCCTTGCATTCTACGACAAAACGCCGACAGGCATAATCATCTCAAGGATCACGAATGACATAACCCTCGTTCAGGGCGCCGTCTCTGACTCTTTCACGGCCATCCTGAAAGATGCTTTCACCATATTCGGGCTTATCTTCGTCGTCTTCTACCGGGATTGGAAGCTGGCTACCATAGCGTTCGTCATACTCCCCTTTGCCACCTACCCCATCATCGTCTTCGGAAAAAAATTGAGAAAAATAGCGGTGCAAAATCAGAAGGCGATGGCGCGACTGACCAACTTCCTCCATGAGACCATTACGGGCCAGCGTATTGTCAAGGCCTTTACGATGGAACCGTATGAGCAGGGCCGGTTTGAGGAGGAAAATGAAACCCTCTTCCGCATCGTACTGAAACGTTACAAAGTAAAAGCCCTCTCCTCGCCGGTCATGGAGGTACTCGGCGGTATCGCTGTAGGCGTGATCATCTGGTACGGTGGCTCCCAGGTAATCTCCGGACAATCGACCCCTGGTAATTTTTTCTCTTTCACGGCTGCTCTACTCATGCTTTACGAGCCGATCAAGCGCCTCAACAAAGAGAACCATAACATTCAGCAGGGTCTTGCGGCGGCCCAAAGGGTCTTCGAGATTATAGACCGGCAGCCCGAGATCATGGACAAGAGCAACGCTGTCAACCTCGCCGCCGTAGAGGGGGTGATCGAATTTGAGAATGTCTACTTCAGGTACGAAGAAAAGATGATCCTCAAAAACATGAATTTGAAGATCAACAAGAACGAGGTCATTGCAATCGTTGGGGAAAGCGGGGTCGGCAAGACGACGCTTATCAATCTCATCATGCGCTTTTACGACGTCACGAGCGGATCGCTCAAGATCGACGGCCTCGATATCAAAGATATCACGCTCCTCTGTCTGCGAAAGAACGTCGCTATCGTAACGCAGGACGTGATCCTTTTCAACGACACGGTTGCGAAGAACATCGCCCACGGTGTGGAAGAAAACCCTGAGAGGATCGAACAGGCAGCACGAACCGCGTTTGCTCATGACTTCATTCTCAAACTCCCGAAGAAATACGATACGAACGTGGGCGAAAAAGGCTTACGCCTCTCGGGTGGCCAAAAACAGCGGATCGCAATTGCGCGGGCCCTTTACAGAGATGCACCCATCCTCATCCTCGACGAGGCAACAAGTGCCCTTGATTCAGCTTCGGAGGGAGAAGTACAGCGTGCCCTGGAAAATCTTATGCGGGGCAGGACCACTATCATTATCGCTCACCGCCTGTCGTCGATCATGAGCGCGGATCGCATCATCGTGCTCCAGAGTGGCACCATAGTTCAGGAAGGTCCCCACCAGGAGCTGGTAGCGGCGGATGGTCCCTACAAACGGCTGTATGAGCTACAATTCAAAGACGATGGGAAAAAGGTCATACGCATGGGCAAGAGGCCGAAGAATGTTTAAACGCGTGAAGCGGTTTCTGATGGTCCATACCCTTCCACCGCTTGTCTATGTTTTCCTTCTCCTCCTCCGGTCCACGCTACGCGTGGAGCACGTAAACAGAAAGCAGATGGAGGATGTCCGGAAAAGGACTGGAAGCGTGATCGCCTGCTTCTGGCACGGAAGGTTGCTCCTCATGCCATTCGCCGTTAAGGGGGCGAAGGCCAAGGTGCTCATATCGCGCCACCGGGACGGTGAATTTATCGCCCGTGTGATCGGCTTTTTCGGGCTGGGGACCGTTCGAGGCTCACATGGGAAGAGTGGCGGCGTAGCCTCGATCCGGGAAATGATCGCAGCCACAAGGGAAGGCTTTACCATCGCCGTCACGCCCGACGGCCCCAAGGGGCCAAAACAAAGGATCAAGCAAGGCCTCATTGAACTGGCCAGGATCAGCCAGAAGCCCATCTTTCCGGTCGCATACGGCGCTCGTAAAAAAAAACTTTCAACTCCTGGGACGGCTTCATCTTTCCCTATCCCTTTTCGAAGATTGTCTTTCTGTGGGGAGACCCTGTCTACATCGACCGGGATGCTTCTAAAGCTGATCTAGAAACTGAACGGCTGAAGCTCGAGCAGACCCTCACGGAGATCACCCGGAAAGCAGACGACATGGCATGTGGAAATTAATCTACAACATCGGCGCTCATTGCGCCTTCCCGTTCTTTGCCCTTTTTGCGCTCACGAAGAGAAAAATCCGGAGAACCTTCCTGCAAAGGCTGTACATCCGCGCAGCACCCCGGATGCAAGGTGTTCTCTGGATCCATGCGGCTTCAGTGGGCGAGGCTGTTATCGCGGAGAACCTGGTCAACTATATGTCCGGCCGTACAGGTTTTAGCCGTTTTGTCATCACCACAAACACAGACTATACGCACGATCTGTTGACGAAAAGACTTGGCGGGCGCGTAGGCGTCTTTTACCTTCCCTTCGATCTGACCTGCGCCATCGACCGGTTCATGACCCGCTCCACCTTCGAAGCCCTGATCCTTGTTGAGACTGAAATCTGGCCCAATCTTGTCTGGGCTGCACATGCGCGGGGGATACCGGTGATTGTCATGAACGGCAGGATATCGGATCGCACCGTGAAGAACTACCGGTCTCTCGCCTTCTTTCTCAAGCATGTTCTCTCTTCCATCGACCTGGTGCTCGCACAGTCCCGAGAGCAGGCGGACCGATTCATCTCTATCGGCATGAGTCCCTCGCGTGTTGTGGACGTGGGGAACCTCAAGTATTACCGATTTCTCGATCATTTGCCGGGCACCACATCCAGGGGGGAGATCATAACGTTCGGCAGCATCAAGGAGAAGGAACTTCCGATCATCCTGCCTCTCATAGAGCCGCTGAAGAAAAACTTTCCGGACCACTCAATCTATCTCGTACCGAGAGACCTCAGCCTGGTCAACACCATGGAAGAGAAGCTTTCCGGGAATTTGCGCGTTTCCCGGTTTTCCGCTTTGAAAGGTGGTTCGCCCGAGGCAACGGACGTTGTGATCGTAGACACCATGGGCGACCTCATGACCATCTACAGCAGGAGCCTTTTGGCATTTGTGGGAGGGAGCCTCGCCCCGTACGGCGGCCAGAACATGCTTGAACCCCTCTTCTTTGCGACTCCCGTTCTCTTTGGGCCGCACGTCGAGAATTTCAAAGAAATTGCCGACAGAATCCTCGCCGCCGGGGCGGGCATGCTGGTGCATGACGGCCGCGAACTCTTCGAAGCTATAAGAGTGCTCATCGAGAGTCCTGACCTGCGCCAGAGCATGGGCAACGCGGGCATCGAGATCATCCGGGAGCAAGAGGCGGTCATGACCAGGACAGTCACTTCGATTACGGAGGTACTATGGAGGAATTCACCCGGCTCGCAGAGCTGATGGCCTCTTTGCGCTCAGATCAGGGCTGCCCCTGGGACAAGAAGCAGGACGAGAAAGCGTTTCGGACATTCCTCCTTGAGGAGGTGTACGAGGTGATCGACGCAATCGAAAAAGAGGACCATGAAGCCCTCAAAGAAGAGCTGGGAGACGTGCTCTTTCACATCCTCTTCATTGCCCAAATCTGCAAGGAGAAAGGTCTCTTCGACATCAGAGACGTGCTTGCGTCAACCTACACCAAGATGTACAACAGGCATCCACACGTGTTCCGGCGGGGTGAGTCGGACATTCCTATTCAGCAACGGTGGGAGGAGATCAAGCGGACCGAAAAACCCGGCTACTCGGCGGTCTCCAATGTACCGAATATTCTTCCGGCTCTTCTGCGCTCTTACGTAATATCGAAGCGCGCGGCCAAGCTGGGATTTGACTGGGAAACGAAAGAGGGCGTTCATGAAAAGATAACCGAGGAGATTGCGGAGCTCAAGGACGCGGAGAAAACAGGCAATAAGGAGTTTATTGAAGAAGAGATAGGAGACTTACTCTTCACCGTCGCCAATCTTTCCCGTTTCCATGACATAGACCCCGAAGCCGCGCTGCGCCGCACTATCAGCAAATTCGTCAGGAGGTTTGCTTACGTGGAGAGCAAGACAGACCTGACGAATCCAAACCCCAAGGCTATGGATGAGTTATGGAACGAGATAAAAGATGCGGAAAAGAGGGGAAAGTAATCCCCTGTCCTATTCGACTTTTTTTACGTTGGCCGCCTGCGGCCCCTTTGGTCCGCTTGTGATCTCAAACTCCACCTTTTCTCCGGTCTTTAGAGTCTTGAAACCATCCTGATTAATCGCTGAGTAATGGACAAATACGTCGCCGCCGCTATCCTGTTCTATAAAGCCGTAACCTTTTGAATCATTGAACCACTTCACCTTACCTAGTGGCATACTACTAAACTCCTTTCTGAGTGTTGAATAGTACAACTAAATTCTATCTTAATTGGTTCTTTTGCCGCATGTCAAGCGAAATCTTAAAAACATTTAATGGATTCTATTTAGCACAATAGCGGACAGAGACCAAAGCAACAAACAGTCCTTTTGGACCGGCCGGAACCTGCTAAAAAATAGCTGCAGTATGGATCCCATCCCTTTATGGGTGGGCCGGGCGCACCGTTTTCTCCGCTCTCTAGGCGCTCCAGGCCTGACCCGCTGGACATTCCGGCTCCTTCGATGCTTTTTGACTGCGAACCTCTCGGGTGTTGTCAGTCAATCAGGCAGCTCGCAAATCTGCATTGTTCCGATGTGTCACGCCTCGGAGTCGGACGCATCGTGCCGCACCATCAGATGTGCGGCACCAGTCGCCTGCATTTGCGGGTCCCCAGACCTTCCGCGATGTTCGCTCCGAAAAGGTCCTTCCGGCCCACTATTCATCGACGGTCACAGTACCAATACCTCGGTGACAGACTCGACTTGTTCTGGAGTTTCAAATTAAGGGGCGTGGGCTCACCTTTCCTGAGCGCGGCATTGCCGGAGTCTCTCGGGTACCCGCCTTATGGACGGAGGGAGCGGTGCGCCGCTTAAGGCGCACGCCGAGGATTGTCTGAGCGCTAAGACCGGCCACCGTGGCCGGCGTGCGCGAGTTCCACAGACGAGCGGAGGGAGGACTTAGAGCGGGTGAGAGACGGAGGCACCAGCAAGCGAAGGAAACGGTGAAGCACACGACCAGACCATGAGTGCCGAAACAAAAAGACGGAAATCAATATTACGATGCTTCGTCGAATTTTATTACGTCCGAGGGGCAGGTGGAGGCACAAAGACCGCAGCCCATACAGAGCTCTTTCTTTACCGTAGCAACAGGCGCCACGGAAGAGCCGAGCGGTCCGAAGACGGAAACCTGCTTCTGCCTGGCCTCTATCTCGATAGCGCCCGCGGGGCACGCGTTGCTGCAAGAACCACAGCCGCTGCAACGCTCTTCATCGACATCAGGCAGTATGCGCTCCTCATCCTTCTCGATAAGGAATTCCCCGAGCGCACCCAGCACCTCTCTTTCTTCCCAACGGCCAGCCCTCGGGAAGCGTATGAACCCCGCGTGGTACCGCTCTCTATCCCACTTCGTGGGTGACCACCGTAGCTGAGGCTCCGAGCGGTACTGCATGAGGAACTCACGCTGCCGCATCCCGTCCGCATATTGCTCCAGCGTCACTACCCTCTCCGCTGAAAGCACCATTTCTCCCTTCGGACCGGAGATGACGGCTTCGCGCTCGTGCAGATCGATCCGCTCGTCTTCTTCCATATGGATAAAGACAACCCCATCCCTTCGCGCCTGCTCATAGAGAAGCTCCGAATAGGATGGCATAACGAGGTTCCTGGTAACAAACAGGACGTCCTTGCCCTTCTTCCTGAGCTCCAGGGCTTGCAGGATAAATTTTTCCGAGAAGAACTCATAGAACATCTTCAGGAGCGCATCCTCCGTGCCGAGATAAAAGAGGTAAGAGGCTGCTTTCCCGTCAACCTCTATCCGTGGTCCTGCCTCCTTGTATACGGTGATCGCCGGGACATGCTTGGCGTCATCCAGCTCCTTCATACATCGGATGGCAGCCCCGTAACCGGTGAGGATCGCGTCCTTGATACTCATCGGCTCAAGGCTTCCTCCCGACGCATAGATGCCGTTCGCGTCCGTTTTCAACGGGTCGGTCTCTCTTACGAATCCCCACTCGTTGAGTGAAAAGCCAAAAAGCTGGCTAAGGTCGGCTAGTCCGGGGTTTGGCCTCAAGCCCCCCGCGAGCACGACGTAATCGAAGCGCTCTTCAGACAGGCGCCCTCCATTGAAGTAGCGCATGGTTACGCCATCGGCATCCTCTTCAAGGTAGCGAGAGTTAGCTCGTATGAAGGAGACGCCCATCTCCCTATAGAGCTTTTCCATGTAAAATTCCTGGCCGAAAAACCTGAGGTCATTGTAAAAAACGGTGACGTGCGGCGATATCCCTCTCTGAAAGGTCCATTTTATCTCCCTCAAGGTATAGGAACAACACGTGGCCGAACAAAGAGGATATTCCAGGCAGCGCGAGCCGACGCAGAGAATGAATGCTACTCTTCTCAAATCCTCCGGCAGCGACTCATTCCTCTGATCGATAAGGCAGTCATAGTCCAGGCTGGCAAGGATTCGCCTGCCCGTTCTTTCCTTCGGCTCGTAAGGGGACAAACCAGCCGCAATAATTACGCCATCAGCCTCAATCAGCCTGCCATCATCGAGCGTGACGAGCGACCTCTCATAGAGCTTGTCAACATCAACGATGCGGCTTCCCGTAATCACCTCAAGGCCCCGGTGCTCCTTTATCTCAGCAAAAAACGTTTTGAAGCCCACGCGACAATTGGCGATCCTTTCCATCAGGCCGCCAGGGGCGTCGGCCTGTTCGAGAATAGTGGCCTTGTGACCACTCTTCAGCAGCACCTTTGCCGCGGAGATCCCACTGATGCCGCCTCCAACGATAAGCAGATTCATAGCGTCTTTCTTTCCCCTGTCACATAGAGAAGGAGGTCGGTGAAATAGATGATCTTCCTGTTTTTCGAGAAGGACGTTAAAGCCATATGGCAGAGTGGGCAAAAGACAACGATCACACCTTTCGACCCGTCGAGAATGATCTTCGAGAGCTTCTCAGTTGCCCACTTATTGATGAAGAACTGGTTTCCCCCGCAGCATTTCGCCTTTACCTTTGCACCATCTGTCTCCCCGCCCAGCCGCTCTATGAAGCCTTCCATCACCTCTTTATCAGGTATGGCCGTTTCGTCGGGGCGCATGAGCAGGCAACCGTAATAGGGTGTAAAGACCTGACCCTTTAGATCCTTTTCGATCGAAAGCGACGCCGTTACATCTGGGTTCAACAGCTCAAGCGGATGGTAAATGGGATATGTCCTCTCCTGGTCCGCTTCTCTCAGATTCTTATAGCACGCAGGACAGGGAGCAATGATGCCGGCCTCAGTCCCGCGCAGCTGTCCGCTTTTCTCCAGGTTTGCCCTTGAGAATTCGACGAGATCCTTCCGGTTGCCATACTCAAACGCACCGCAGCAGTTCCAGTCGGGAATTTCAACGAGCTCATGGCCGAGTTGCGTAAAGATCCGCCTTACGCCTTTATCAAGCCTCCGCGCCGTGCCGGTCAAAGAGCATCCGGGATAGTAGGCGTACTTCATCGCTCTTTCCTATCCTTCCTTTGCCGGCGACCCATGTCTTTGACTTTGTGCGGCAGGTGAAAATTCATGTACTCCTTCCATCGAATCACGTAAGCAAGGTATCCCTCTCTCAGCAAGAACGGGAGGGACTTGAGAAAGACGTAGGGTTCGTACACTCTCCCCCAAACACCGATGGAGGATTTGAATGCTTTCTCGAAGGGCGTTTCCAGGCCCATCTCTCCCTTGACTGCCCGAACAATCTCCGGGATCCTTATGCGCCATGGACATGCACTCACGCAGTTATAGCAGTTAGTACAATAGGCGAGGACCGGATCATCATGGGCCACTTCCTTTTGCAGAAAGAGCGCCAGCAGAAGCGCCTGCGGGTTCGCAGGCACGGAGAGGTCATTTATGGTGCAGACAGACCCGCAGATTTTGCATCCGAGGCAGACTGAGAAATCCTCTCGCTTATAGCCCGCGAGTTCAGCTATGACATCAATCTTCGGCATCTTTCAGCTCATCCTCCAGGAACGTCAGATAAGGGATTGCCTCATCAAAGCTCCGTCCTGACATGTAAGCGAACATACCCTGAAGTCTTTCGGATATGCCCTTGAAATACTTGGTAAGGGGAATCCCTTGCGGGCAAGCCTCTTCACAGGCACCGCATCCCACACAGGTCTGGGAAACATGGTACATCCGGATAAGATGGAAAAGCTCTTTTCCCTGTGGCATCTTGGTTGAACCTGAACGGAGAATCTTATTTATGAGGGCGTCGCCCTTGGGAATATACTCGTCTCCATGAAAGACACAGTCGATACAGTAGCAGACAGGACACATGTCCCGGCAATTCATACACATGGTGCACTTCTCGAAGTCTTTGTCGAATGTTTCCATGTCGACCTGAAACTTGTCAGCCTTTTTGCTCTCGCCGATGAGCATCTCCGCCGGAACCTCTTCGGATTCACCCTCCATGCGGGCGAGGAGGGTCTCTCCTTTTTCTGTATAAGGAATTACCCAAAAATTGCCATTCCTATCGATCCTTACCCCTGCGTCTCCTACAACCCCTCTTCGTTCTCCGCATACGGAGCAGGCCCACCGCATCGAATCCGAGCTCTTAAAATAATCGGTCAATTGGTCTGCCTCGGTTGGCACATCACCTTTCTTATCTTTCGAAGAAATGGTCCCGGGACAATCAATCGATACGGCGATGATGTCTTCCCGTTCAATCTGAGTCAGCTTCTGTAGCTCCACATACGCCCGTATCTCACAGGGTCTTAACATGAGCATAACCTGACACCCCTTGGAGAACAATCGGCGCAGGTACAATGCCGCGTTCGCGCCGAACACGGGGTTCAGGAGAGAATAATGATCAAGGCTGCCTTTGAATATCTTAGGGCTGACACCGTTCTCACCCTTTTCGAATCCAAGGACCAGATGCTGGTCGCCCTTCAGGAATTCGTTGAGAGCACTTTCGATATCGCCTTTCTTAAGCTTTCTCCCTTTCATTTTTCCTTTCCTTAAGCTCGTTATGCATATCAGTTACTTTTTCCACAAAACGGCGTGCTTCGGCTGCACTTACCCAGAAGAGCCGGAGTTTTTCCTTCATGGAGAAGGCATCGAACATCTCTTTCAGGGCGGCTATCTTGCGGCGGGTATAGTAATTACCTTTGATAAAGTGACAGTCCCCCGGATGGCACCCCGCAACAAAGACACCATCGGCACCTTCAAAGATTGCCTTGATAACAAAGGCCGGATCAACCCTACTCGAACACGGCACCTGGACGAGCTTCACT
Source organism: Syntrophobacterales bacterium (assembly GCA_017881765.1). GTDB lineage: Bacteria > Desulfobacterota > Syntrophorhabdia > Syntrophorhabdales > WCHB1-27 > JADGQN01. The sequence goes on from JADGQN010000019.1 coordinate 9,349, forward strand.
CCCTCCGGGTATTTCATCCTCAGGCTTCCTGCCATCTCGGATGCCTTGAATGTGCAGAATGAACAGGCGAAACCAACGATCTCAACGCCATCCTTTTTTTTCGCTTCACCCATGATGCCCCCTTAACAATCGGGTCATGGGGCAAGGGTCAAGGGTCACGAAACGCAGAATAACAAAACCCCAAGTTAACGGTAAATTCTTTGCACAACGCATGGCGTATGCCCCCATTCTTCTTGTTTTGCTTCCCATGACCCATGGCCCTTGACCCATGACCCTGTTCTCATATTGCTTCCAAAAACGCGCTGATCTCATCATCGATCATGCAGTCAATATAGCCTTTGAGCCCTATAGCCGATGATGGGCAGGTAGCGTTGCAGAGACCACATCCCATACAGGCAGCCTCCTCGACATGGACTACCCTTTTTGTCTCATCATATTTGATTGCCTTTGCAACACAGGCCTGTTCGCACATCCGGCAGCCGCTGCATCTCTTAGGGTCAACATATGAAATAAAAGGATCCACATAGGCATATCCGAGATTCAGGAACCCGAAAAGCTTCACCGCCGAAGCCCTTCCATGGTTGATCGATTCTTCAACATCCTTGGGGCCTGAGCATGACCCTGCAATGAAGATGCCCTTCACCGCTGTATCAAAGGGCCTGAGTTTAATATGGGCCTCAAGGAAGAACTTATCCTTATCGAGGGTAATCTTGAGGAGCGATGCAATCAGCTTGTTGTCGATAGGGGGAGACATACCAATGGAGAGCACAACCAGGTCAAACTCCCTCTCAAAAGTCTCGCTAAAAAGTGTATCCTCACCGCGGATTACAATGCCTGCAGGTGTCGGACTGATCTCTGCCACATTTGCCCGGGTGAAGAGCACGCCCTTTTCCTGCGTATCCTCAAAATATTCCTCGCCGCCCCGCGGATGGGCCCTTACGTCCATGTAGAAGGACTCCACGTAGGAATCCTTATACTTATCCTTCACTGCTTCTGCTACGCGCAAAGCATTAATGCAACAGACCCTTGAGCAGTATGGCTTTCCTATCTGTTCATCCCTGGAGCCCACGCAATGGAGTATGGCTATTCTCGGTTTCCCGGGAAGCTTGATGGCATCACCATTCTTTTCAAAGTCAAGCGTTGTGATGATCCTTTCATCTTTCCCATAATTCAATTCCGGCTTTATGCCCGGGTCAAACGGTGAAAATCCTATGGACGCAATCACCCCACCGGCAGTCAGCTTCTTCTCGCCTTCCGGGGTATTGAGTGTTACCTGATAGTTACCAAAAAAACCCTCAAAGGCGCTGATGGTTGTGGAAGTGAAGATCTCAACGTTCTTTCTCCCACTCAATTCATTGACCATTTCATCGACAATGCTCTTGCCCTCCTTTCTTGCGGGCCATATGTTCTTAAGGGTCCTTACATGGCCGCCAAGTTCAGCTTCTTTTTCGACGAGGTACACCTGCATGCCCATTTTTGACAGAAAAGCTGCTGCGCTCAGTCCGGAAACACCACCGCCAATGATGAGGGCCGACTTCGTTACGTCTACCAGCTTCTCCTCAAGGGGAACGTAGTGAGCTGCTGAATAAAGCCCTGCCAGTATCAATCTCTTTGCCTTTTCCGTGTTTGCCTCAACGTCATCGCCAACCCAGGAACAATGTTCCCTGATGCTGACCCGCCTTAGAAGAAATGGGTTAAGACCCGACTTCTTCAGGAGGTCTTTGAACATCTCTCCATGAAGTGAAGGGGTGCAAGATGCGATGATTACACGGTCAAGCCCTTGTTTTTCAATGCTGTCCCTGATCATGTCCTGGCCGGGCTCTGAGCACACAAACGGGTAGTCTTCTGAAACGGTCACGCTCGGGAATTTCTTGAAGTATTCGCTCACCTTCTTCACATCGATGGTGTGTTTGATATTGTGACCGCAATGACAGATGAAGATTCCGGTCTTCACATTTGACTTCCTGTTTCGGGTTTCCTTACAGGATGCTGCGCTATCGCGTTTCGAGTTTCGCGGTTATGATTCATGCACTGCCTCCAGCCTCCAACCTCTCGCCTTCGGCCATGATATCCTCCATGCATTCTGCTGCCGCTTCTCCCCCGGAGGCAACGGTGTCAGGAACATCCTTCGGTCCCGAGGCCATGCCGCACACGAAGATGCCATCCACATTCGTCCTTGACGGATTTATTGAGTCCACTCTAATGAAACCGTATTCGTCCCTCTCTATCGACATGATGTTGCAGAGTTCTTCTGTTCCTTTACGCGGCCTTACCCCTGTGGCGAGGACCACAAGATCCACTTCGACCTCAAGCATTTCGCCGCTTAACATGTCTTCGACCCTGACCAACAATCCGTTTGCGCTCTTCGTTATCTCTCCGGGGATTCCTCGTATATAAAAGGTCCCACTTTCCTGGGTGCTCTTGTAGAACTCTTCATAGCCCTTTCCGTAAGCCCTCACATCTATGTACGATACATAAATCTGTGCATCTTTGATCCTATCCTTCACGATACTGGCATGTTTTGCCGTGTACATACAACATACCCTGGAACAGAATCTTGCACCGCTTAGCCTGTCCCTGGAGCCGACACACTGGATAAAATAGAAGCGCTTGGGGGCTTTTCCATTCCACAGGATATCACCACCAGTCGGGCCGGTAACCGAACAGATCCGTTCGAACTCAATTCCCGTTATAACCCCTTCCAGCATTCCATAGCCGTATTCCCTTTTTTCGGTCGGGTCATAGAGGTCAAAACCAGGGGCAAGGACTATACTGTCGTATTCCATCTCCACGATCTCGTCCTGCATCGTCTGATCGATAGCCTTCACTTCGCAAAGCCTCTCGCATTCCCCGCACTGGATGCATCCTTCTATCTGACCGGCAAGGCAGCGTGATGCTTCAGCGCCGGCTTCTTCAGGGCTGTACCCGATGGCTACCTCACCAAAATTAGTTACTCTCTCTTCAACGCTTACCTCCGGCATACGGGCACGCTCTGTCCTGGGAATTCTCGCTGTCAGGTCGGCCACCTCAGCCTCTGACAGCCGCTCAGGTTTCTTTGCCGGGCTTGCCGCTATCATTGGTTCACCTTTCAGGTAGCGGCTTATTGATTTGGCGGCCTTTTGCCCCGCGGCAATCGCATCAACCACATAGGCGGGTCCTGCGGAGACATCACCGCCGGCAAATATTCCCTCAATGTTGGTTACCCCTGTTAAGGGATCAACCTCGATCGTGCCGTTTCTTGCCAATAATACCCCGATCCCTTCAACAAAAGAGGTCCGGGTCGCCTGACCAAGAGCTGTGATAACCGAGTTGACGGGTAGAGAAAATTCAGAATGCTCAACAGGAATCGGGCGCCTGCGGCCGCTCGCATCGGGTTCGCCAAGTTCCATGCGGATACATTCCATTCGTGAGAGGTTCCCATCTTCCGCATAGAACCGAACCGGAGTTGTAAGGAACTCTATCTCTATCCCTTCGTGAAGGAGGGCCTCTATCTCTTCATTTGCTGCAGGCATCTCATCGCGGGTTCTCCGATAAATAAGTTTCACGTTCTCGCTGCCAAGCCGTTTTGCCGTTCTTGCGCAGTCAATGGCAGTATTGCCCCCGCCGATAACAGCTACACTCTTTCCTAGTGAAACCGCTTCGTTGCTATTGACTGCGCGGAGAAGTTGTAAACCGTCCATGGCGCCGGGGAGGTCTTCCCCTTCCACTCCCAGAAGTAACCCCTTGGGGGCGCCGGTACCGATGAAGATGGCATCAAAATCATTCCTTACTGTATCGAGGTTGACATCTTTACCTATCTCAACGCCACATCGAATGGTAACCCCGAGCTTTTCGATATACCGGATCTCTTTCCTGAGTTCCTCCTTCGGAAGCCTGTATTCAGGTATTGCATACCGTAACATACCGCCAGGCTCTGGAAGAGCCTCAAAAACCGTTACCTCATGACCTTCCACAACAAGGTCATGAGCACAGGCAAGTCCTGCCGGTCCGGCTCCGATGATAGCGACTTTTTTCTCCGTCTTCTGGATTTGAGGCGGCTCAAGGGAATCCAGGTCAAAGTGGTCAACAGCAAAGCGTTTCAGGTCACGAATTGCAAGGGGATCATCCAGTTGTCCCCTATTGCACACCCCTTCGCAAGGCGCGTAACATACTCTCCCGCAAACCGAAGGGAATGGGTTTGTTGCCCTGATAAGCATGTATGCATCGGTAAACCTTCCCTCACTGATATGTTTTAAGTATCCGAGCACATTGGTGTGGATTGGGCAGGCATCAACACAGGCGGCCTTGCATGGACGATCTTCACGTTTATCAATGCTCGCCTTGTTCGGTATGGCCTGAGGAAAAGGGATATAGACTGCTTTTCTTGGACCGGTACCCATGTTGAATTCGCTCTTCATTACTACAGGACAGCCCGGGAAACACGACCCGCAGGCATTGCATTTCTTGATATCTACATACCGTGATTTTTTCAGGATGGTGACTTGAAATCTTTCCCCCGCTTTCTTTACTGCCAAAGGTTTTGCCCATGAGAGAAGCTCTATGTTACGGTTGAGCGCCACCTCTACCATTTTGGGCGAGAGGGTACATGTGGAGCAGTCGAGGGTGGGGAAGGTCTTGTCGAGCTGGATCATGCGTCCGCCAATGGAGGGGCCCTCTTCAAGCATAGTCACCTTGACCCCGCACGAGGCAAGCTCAAGCGCGGCCGTGATGCCTCCGATGCCGCCCCCTACTACCAGAACCTTCTTTTCGCTCATGACCCCTTTACTGTTTCTATCAGCTTGTCTCTCAGTTTGTTTACATCGGCAACGATCCCGAAGTGCGCGTACTGGAAGATCGGCGCCTCGGGATCCTTATTGATGGCAATGATGCAGTCGGCATCTTTCATGCCTGCGATATGTTGAAAGGCCCCGCTGATGGCCATGGCCAGGTAGACCTTGGGCTTTACCGTCTTGCCTGAAGTGCCTACCTGCCGCTCCTTCGGGAGCCACAGCTTGTCTACCACGGGCCGGGAACATGAGAGCACGGCCCGCATGGCCCGGGCAAGCTCTTCGTATCGTGGAATCTCGTCCTTGCTGCCTATGCCTCTGCCCACGGAGAGAAGAAATTCTGCTTTGGTGATATCAACTGCACCACCCGCTTCTTCAACATATTCAAGGAAGGTTCTCCCCTCTGCCGGAGCGATATCACCAACACTCTCTACGGCCGGCGCCGCCTGGTTACGCGTCACGTTTTCTCTGAAGCTGCCGCTCCGTACCGTTAGAAACGTCGGACTCGATGTAGATTTAAACTGTGCGAAAACTTTATCAGAATAATAGCTCTTGAAAAAGGTGCCCGTCGACTGGTCAAAACCGCTCACATCGGTAACGAGCGGCGCTGAGAAGTGACCTGCAGCATACGCGGCGCACTCCGCGCCCGATGAAGAATGGGTAAAGAGTACAAAGTCCGGCTGCCCCTGGCTTTCAAAAACTTTTACAAGGATTGACACCATGACAAGAGGGTTGAGGAAGGTTCCTTCGTCAGCACTTACCTTGAGCACCCTATCGAGCAGCAATTCATCGACGCCGTTCACGTTTTCGGGAAGCAGGAGGGAGACAGGCAGCCCTAACTCTCTTCCGAGTCCTATCGTGTCAAGGTTTCTCTCCTCAAAAAGACCGCGCCTCACTTCAGCTACGACAAGGACATACCCAGCGCTCATTGGTACACCCCCTTTTCCTTCAGTATCCCGAGGAGCTTGCCACAGACCTCATTGACATCTCCCGCGATCATCGCAGCCCCCTCTTTCTTCGGAGGATAAGCCCATTTTGTGACTTCGATCAAGCTCTTCACGTTATCGGCATAATTGCTCGCCTTGAAAACTTTCCTTTCGACTTTGGACGCCTTACGGACGCCCATGATCGATACATATCTCGGTTCATTTATGCCGCTCTGTACGGAGAGCACGCAAGGCAAGGAAACTTTGACACGCTCCTGTAGCCCGCCCTCCAGTTCCCTGCGCACCACAAGATGATCTTTTTCCACGCTGTCCACGCCGATGACCTGGGCGGCATACGGAATCTTGAGCATGGCTGCCAGCATCCCTCCGAAACAGGCAAATTGGTCATCCTCGGCTTGTACACCCGTGAACAGCGCATCGAAGGGGATCTTCTCCTTCTTCAGGAAGTTGCAGGCCAATGTTGCTCTCGCAAAAGGGTCATGCAGCACTTCTTCCGTTTCCAGGAGGAAGCCGTCGCGTGCACCCATTGCTATGGCCCTTCTGAGGACCTCGTCAGCCTCGGCATCGCCTATGGCGACGCTCGTAACGCCTCCGCCGCCTTTTTCCACCATCCTTACCGCTTCCTCCACGCCGTAGTTGTCCCAGTCGTTCATCCTGTGAGGCAATTTTCTCAAGTCAACGGCCTTGCCGTCTTCCAGAATGCGCAACTCTTCTTCCTGAGTTACGGGCACCCTTTTTGTAAAGACCACTATCTCCATGTCAAATGACCTCCACGAGAATTTCCGATACTTCCTTCACGGATATGCCTTTCTCAGTTGCCGGGTCCTCAAGGTTCATGACGCAAAAGGGACAGCTCGTTGCTATGACCTCGGCCCCCATCTCGAGGGCCTCTTTCACGCGCACCTCGCTATTGCGCTGATACGTGGTCTCGACATCGAAAAACATTCTCCCGCCGCCACCCTCGCAGCACAACGAGTTCTCACGCATGCGCGAGAACTCAAGCGGGTTTGATCCAAGGGCTTTCGCAAGCAACGCCCTCGGCTCATCGAAGATCGCATTCTGCTTGCCCAGAAAGCAGGGGTCGTGATAGACCACTCTCTTGTCATAATGGCCCTTCAGCTTCAGCGCACCGCTTTCCAGCAAACCTTTCACCACTTCGGAATAATGCAACACGCGAATCCCGAGATCACCGTACTCTTTCCTGAACGTGTTCATGCAGTGGGGAGAAAGGGTGACAATCTCTTTCACCCCATATTTCTTTAGATTCGCCAGATTTTCTTCGCGTAACTCTTCGAAGAGACCGGCTTCCCCCATCCTTCTGATCTCGTTGCCGCAGCACGCCTCTTCTTCACCGAGTATGCCGAACTCTATGCCAGCAATACGAAGCAGCCGCGACACGTTGGCCGGTATGACCATGCATCGGGGATCGTATGCCTGAATACAGCAAGTGAAAAGGAGCCGCTTTTCTTTCGTTTCTGAAATGTGGGGAATTTTAAAATCGATCTTTTCGGTCCAGTCTGCTCTTTTGCTCCTTGGCTTTCCCCACGGATTTTTCTGGACGAAGGTATTCTCAAGGGCTTTCTGAATGGTAGCAGGTATCCGGCCGTCTTCAATGAGCGCCGATCTCAGGTCGATGATAACTTCCGAGGGCTTGACATCTCGCGGGCAGCGTATCGTGCAGGTGTTGCAGGAGGTACAGTACCAGGGAAGACCCTCTTCAATCGCACGCTCGAACTGCTTCTTTCGTACGATCATCCTGATGTTGAAGGGCGTCTTTCCTGCTTCAGGACAGCTTCCGGTGCACTTCCCGCACTGCATACAGGCCAATACACGTTCGCTATTCAAGAGAACTCAGAGCCTCCTCAATACGTGTTTCTTTGGGAATCGACGATGCTGGTCAAGTAACACGAGCAGTGGTGTTGGTAAGTCATCCTGGTGTCTGGAGTCATAGTCTAGCACAACCACGCAATGTTTTCTATCGCTTCTTGTATACAGTTCTTGCCACCATGGACCCGTGATTATCTATTTCATCAACAGACCGGGCAGATACGTGGCCAACCCCGGGAACAAAAAGAGCAGTATCATCGAGATGATCATGCTGACGAGGAATGGATAGACCCCGGCATAGATCACGCCCATCGGCGCCTTTGTTATATTTCGCACGACAAAGACACAAATGGCCACCGGCGGAATGACGGAACCGATGCAGACGGTCAGGCCTATCATAATGCCTGCCCATATCGGATCATAGCCCAGCTTCGTGATAACGGGAAAGAAGATCGGCGTGGCCAGAATCATAAACGCGAGATCGTCGATGAACGAGCCACCCAGAAGGTAGATCAGGAAGATAAAAACCATGATCAACGCGCGGGGCAGCGGTAGCGCGGTCAGCCATTCCGCCGTAACCTGGGGGATATTAGTAACTGCAATAAAGTGGCCGAGGACGGATGAGGCAGCGATGAGAAGGAGCACCATGCATGCGGTGCGGAGCGCTTCCTCGACCGATTTAATGAAGCCTTTCAGACCCAGGTCTCTTTTCGCGACGCATAGAACGAGCACGGCGAATGCGCCGACACTCCCCGCTTCCGTCGGAGTAAATATGCCGTTCATGAGCCCACCGATGATCACGAGGAATATTACAATGGGCCATATTACGCTCGGAAGCGACCTCATTCTCTCCGGCCAGGAGGATCTATCGGTCCTCGGCCCCAGAGTCGGGTTCAGCCTGCACCAACCGAAAATAATGACGATGAAAAAGAATGACATGATGAGACCCGGGAATATGCCCGCCATAAAGAGCTTGCCGATAGACTGCTGCGAGATAATACCGAAGACTATGAGCGTCACACTGGGCGGGAGCAGGACACCCAGCGTTCCCACGGTCGCCACAATACCCGTGGACAATTTTCTGCTGTAGTTGTAGCGATCCATTTCCGGGACCGCAACGCTTGCGAAGGTGGCGGACGTCGCCACGACAGACCCGCAGATTGCCTTGAAGACAGTGGCGCCGATGACGGTCGCAACGGCAAGGCCGCCAGGGATATGCCCGGCGAACTTGTGGGTTGAATCATATAATCGTTTGGCTATGCCCGCATTAAAGGCAATCTGACCCATGAATACAAAAAGTGGTATAGCGGTCAAGCCGTAAGATGCGAGAGAGTCGAGGAAATCATTCGCCAGCAGGCCCAACGCTGTGTCGAAGGAATTGAGCAAGCCGAACCCGACGAAGCCGATCACCGTCATCGCGAAGGCCAATTCTATCCCCGTCATAAACAGGCATAAAAGCGCCAGTAACCCAAGTATACCTATCGTCACTTCATTCATGATTCCACTCCAGTCACCGCCTTGAGAATGTCACATAGGAGCACGAGGCACTCGACAATGCTGCACAGTCCCAGGCCGTACGCCACGGGATAGAACGGCACGTGAAGCGTAAGCGATACCTCTCCGGCCGCGAAGAGTTCGTTCCCCTTCATAAAGAAGGACCATGCAAGCAGGAGGAACATTGCGATCCCTATTAGTTTGGTAACGACCAGGCATATGCGACCGGCGCGCACTCCCAGCCCCTGCGTCAGAATATCCACGTTGACGTGTCCATTATCCAGAGAGGTCTGAGCGATGGCCAAACCGACCACCAGGGCGCCGCCGAAAGACATCAGCTCGAAGGTGCCGGTAAAACCTCTGCCGAGGTAGCGCAGCACGACGTCCGCCACGGTGAGGAGCATCATCAACACGAGTATGATGCCGCCGACCCAGCTGGTAAACTTACTGACGCGTCTGACAAACTGCAGGAAACTTTGCATAACTGCCCCCAGAGTCACGGAATTACCAGGAAGCGCCGTGATGGCGCTCCCTGGTAGACGCAGCTTCCCGCTGCAATTACTGCCTATACGGCTTCAGATAGTCCTGAATGAACTTGACCGCCTCGTCGCCAGGCAAGCCTTTCGCTTGCATGTTCTTTATATACTCCTCGATGAGCGGCTTTGCCTTGTCTGCCCACCGTTTCTGTTCTTCCTTCGAAAGCGTGATGAACTTGTTCCCTCTTTTTGTCAGCAGATCCTTTCCGCTCTTTTGGATCTGTTCCCACATCTTCGCGAACTTATCGATATACTCCGGACTCATCTGGTCGATGGTCGCCTGAACATCCTTCGGCAAGGAATTGTACTTGTTTTTGTTCATGCAGACCAGGAAGACGGCCGTATACGCGGAATCATAATTCTCGGTGGAGCACTTAATCTGGTCCGCAAGCGCAAAGCCCTCTATGGCCTCGTAATTAGCGAAAAGTCCTTCCACCACGCCCTTGGAAAGGGCGTCATACACGTCGGTCATGGGCATCGCAACCGGCGTTCCGCCCAAGTTCGACATGAACTTGGCATTCGATCCAAAGGTTCGGATCTTCATGCCTTTAAGGTCTTCAAGACTTTGCACCGGCTTGCTCTTCGTATGGAGAATGCCCGGACCCTGGGCGTGAAACCAGAGCACTTTCACACCTTCCATTTCCTTCGGTTTGAATTTCGCGTAAAATGCATTGACCATCTTTGTTGCGGCGGTGCCGCTCGGGTAGCCGAAGGGAAGGTCGATCCCCTCCATGAGCGGGAACCGGCCCACAGTGTAACCCAGGACATGATCGCCCACATCGGCGATACCCTTTGTCACCGCATCATAAATCTGGGGAGCGGGGGCAAGCACACCGGCAGGGTAGACGGTTACTTTCACCTTACCGTTGGTCCGTTTTTCCAGGTCTTTGCCCCATTGATCCAGAAGCACGTGCTGCTGATGCCCGGTCGGGAAAAAGTGGACCACCTTCAGTGTAACAGTTGCCTGCTGCGCCAGGCTCACTCCCGGTACAAGCAGAAGGGTAAGCATGAAGACAAGAAAAATAGCCTTGACGAACACCGATCGTTTCATAATACTCCTCCTTATTTTGTTGTTCCCTGCTCTCGAACTTCAGACCTGTCGGGCAGGGACTTGCCTGTCTATCTGTTGTGCATAGTGGGCGCGAATCTCTTTCTTGAGCACCTTGCCCTGCGGGCTCTTCGGCAGCTCTTTCCAGAAATCGACAGTTTTCGGCTTCTTGTATCCGGCCAGGTGTTGACCGCAGAACTCCTTTATTTCAGCCTCTGACGCCTGTGCTCCGGCTTTGAGCACGATGACAGCCTTCACGACCTCTCCCCAATGCTCATCGGGGGTCCCCACAACCGACGCCTCAGATATCGCAGGGTGTCGATATAATACCTCCTCAACCTCCCGCGGGTAGATGTTGACGCCGCCGGATATGATTAGATCGTTCTTTCTTTCGACTACATACATATAGCCGTCCTCGTCGAGTCTGCCCAAATCACCCGTGTGCAACCAGCCATTCTTCAATTTCTTTTCCGTTTCTTCGGGCATCTGCCAGTACCCCTTCATCATCGCTTCGCTTCGGCCTATTATTTCACCCACTTCCCCACGAGGTACGTCCTTGTCATTGTCATCGACAACTCTGATCTCATAATTGATCGAGGGTCTTCCTGAAGAAGCAAGTCTCTTGAGCTCCTTTTCCGAGCGGTTCAGGATATGATCTTCAGGCTTCAATACCGTGGTAAATGGTCCGCTTTCAGTCTGACCGTACATCTGGGCGAAACCACATGGAAAAACTCCCAGAGCCTTTTTCAAAAGTTCTACCGGCATGGAGGAGCCTGCATACAGGATGAGTCGTAAGCTGCTTAAATCATATTGCCCTATATCCGGTTCCTGAAGGAGGCTATGGATCATGGTGGGAACCAGTTGGCACCTGGTGATCCGCTCGTGTGAGATATACCGCAGGACTTCGGCCGAGTTGAATCCCCCTTCCCGCTTTATGTAGAAGGTGTTCGGCATGAATGTGTGCCTCACGATATTATCCTCACACGCTACGTGATACATGGGAAAGGTAATCAAGACCCTTTCATCGTAGTCAGCCCTCAACTCTATCACACTGGCCACCGCGTTCGACATCAGATGCCGATGCGTTCTCATCGCACCCTTTGGCTTCCCCGTAGTGCCCGCTGTGAAAAAGATGCTCAGAACATCATCTTCGTGCACTCGGGTGTCGGGCTCGTCACCACTTCCCAGGGCAACCATAGTCTCATAGCACTCCATGAAAGCCCATTCCGGTGCCTGCAGACAGATGTATCGCTCCACTGTAGCCAATCCGGATCTAAGGGCACCTGTCATCTCGCCATAATCTCTGTCGACAAAAAGAAACTTCGGCGTAGAATAGTTGATAACATCTTTTAGCTCCGACTCTTTAAGATGGTTGTTGTAAGGGCAAAAGATACCGCCCGTTTTTGCCGCAGCAAAGTAAATTTCAAGAAACTGGTGACAGTTATGGACGAGGACTCCAACCCTATCCTCCTTCTTTAGTCCTGCATGGATCAAAGAATTGGCCAACCGGTTCACCCGCTCGTTAAATGTGCAGTAGCCCATTGAAAAGGCTTCTGAGACAACTGCTAACTTCTCCGGAAATTTGTTGGCGTTTCTTACAAGCAAATCTCCTATGGTCATCTGTTATCCCCCTGTTTGCGGAAAGCTGCAACACGCATCTTGTAAGCGACTTCCTACCACCAACAACCCTTTGAAAGCATTGTAACAGCGGAATGAGGTACTACTGAGCACTTTCTTCGCGGAAAACTGTCCACTGCCCTGTTCATCGATGATAAAGAAAGCAATTACGATGCCCAGCCCCACGACTTCTCTTCGCCTCTACGGGACAGATCAGGATGTATACAATCACGACTGCCGATCGGCCGAAAGAAGCCTATTCAGCGCGGTAATCAAGAATCATCTCACCTCAAAGCATACCCCTATTTCAACCATCATCAGGTCGTGACTGACGATCGCTCCCTCCGAGAGCCGGTTGAATCAGGTGTCTCCACATTGGCGCCTTTCGTTACACCTGTTTCAGGACTATACACTTTCGGCCCAGCTCGTACGATGCCCCCTCTCGACCCTTCATCGTCTTTCCAGGCTGCAGCCTGTTATTTCATGCCATGCCGCGCTCAGGCTGGCACAGCACTTGTATAACCACCGTTCAACAACCGCTGGCAATCAGCACTGCAGCGTTGGGTAACCGCGCTATGGAACTCGTTCCAGGCGAATCCATGTATTCGTTAGGCGAGGTTTACTAAAGGAGGCCCCACATGTTTGAACTGACGCCGGAGCAGCAAGACATCAAACAAGCTGCGCGGGAATTTGCCGAGAAAGAGTTCGTCAAGGACGTAGCGCGGGAGCTGGACGAGAAGGAGCAGTTCGACGACCGGCTCTGGAAAAAGGCGGCCGACCTTGGATTCCTCGGGGTATTCATAGAGGAGCAGTACGGAGGA
>JADGQN010000020.1 GCA_017881765.1 Syntrophobacterales bacterium
GGTCCGTGGCATCGCCAGGTAAGCCTGCTTGCAGAGGAGAGCATCCAGAAGATCAAGGACAAGGGGCTCGACGTGCACGCGGGCGATTTTGCCGAGAATCTGACCACTGAGGGAATAGAACTCTTTACTCTGCCCGTCGGAACAACGCTGAAGGTGGGAGACGGGATCGTCATGAAGGTGACCCAGATCGGCAAAGAGTGCCACGCGCGCTGCAACATCTTCTATCAGGTAGGAGACTGCGTGATGCCGCGGGAAGGTATATTTGCCGAAGTTCTTACCGGCGGAGAGATTAAAGTCGGAGATGAGATAGAGGTTATGCAGTGAGATACAAGGCTGCGATCATTACGATCAGTGACAAGGGATCATGCGGCGAACGAGTGGATACCAGCGGCCCGGCCCTCCGGGACATGCTGAAGAGTGAGTTTGACGTGGGCGAGATCGTCATCATCCCGGATGAAGTCGATATCATCGCCGGCACCATCAGACAGCAGGTAGATGAGCTAGGCACGGACCTCATTATCACAAACGGCGGCACGGGTCTCAGCAAGCGGGACGTGACCCCCGAAGCCACACGGATGGTTATAGAAAAAGATCTGCCCGGTTTTGCTGAAGTGATGCGGGCAGAAAGCTACAAGATCACGCCGACCGCTGTCATATCGCGGGCGATATGCGGGATCAGGAAAGAAAGCATCATTATAAACCTGCCGGGAAGCCCGAAGGCCGCGACAGAATGCCTGGGCTTCATCAAAGACGCCCTGCAGCACGCACTGGAAAAGCTTAAAGGCTCGACCGTCGACTGCGCCCGCTGAGTGTGAACGGGCACCTGCGCCCAAAGTTCATCTGCCGCTCCCAACTGCTCTAGCCGGGTACCCGCGCCCTGACAAACCTTCATTCGCGGGTGGCCCACTCCGACGTACCACAAGGTACGCCTCCGTTCGTCATGACTTGAGCGCCTAGCATCTGAAACTCTCTGTTTGGTGCCCAAACGGGCCCGCCACACACCCATAACTTCTCATTGGTCTTGGGGCGGTCTGGGCCACCTCCCCTCTTTCACCTGCAAATCATTGCGTGAACATTCCGACATCGAGTTGCAGATTACGGGATGAAATAGGTGGCTCACGTTCCAGTTGCTACCCCTTGTAAGAAGGGGGGCTTGCCGCGCTTCTGCTTTTCGTTAATGCTCTTGGCGACGTGCGCCACGTCTACTCGGAATTCTCTCTGCCACAATGAAAGACCTGACCCTATATGCTTTTGCGACAGAGGGGGTATGCGCTGTGGCCGCAACTTATGGACGTCCCGGCATCAGATTTGGAGAAAGTGGCGTCAGCTGATCTTGCCGTACTTCTCCCCTTCCCGTAGCATCCCTTCCTTCTTTCAGGTCTTCGACATTACGAAAGCATGAGCAGGCTGCCATATCATCTTTTAAGCGTAACCAAGATTCATGTGGGAAATAGGTCAAGTACAACGGGTACGTGAGAGCAACACTGGCAGAAAGCACACAACGATAGGTGCAATCTGTGTGCCAAGATACAATAGTGCTTTATATCGCTTCCAAAACATCTACTACTGCGGATTGTTATTAGCCGAGGTTCAACGGGAGCCATTGAGGAAACAATGCATTTCGTTCCCGCAACCGACCACAATTGCCAAGTGTAATCTTCTACTGGTTGAGAAAGCCGAATTTTATCGAGTTCAGGATCAATTAAACTGCATAATCTATCGATGCCACTTACAAGTGGTGCAGGACAGTACCTCAGGCCAAGGTACATTGCCGGCTGTAATGGTGGCGAAAGGCAAACTGGGACCGCGCCTCAGGCGGCTATCTTCTTGCCGGCCTGTAGCGGACGTTGAATAGTCAAGTGGGTTAACAACGCTTCCGAGTCGTGCAGCCTGGATCCTTCCTCGAAAACAATGTTAAAGAAAGACCCGACCCCGATTTTCCCTACTTCTTTAGCTTCACAGCCTTCAACATGATCCAGCCGTCCATCGGTTTCTTGGCTGTAATATCGTAGCCCAGCGAGTCAAGTAACCGGCACACGTCTTCGGTGATCTGTCCAGCCTTAACCTCTATGCTCATTTCGGGCTCACCGAGTATCTCCGCGATCTTTTTCGTCAAGACGACGGGAAATTGGACATTGTCGACCATCCTAAGTTTAAGCTCCACAGATTCCATGATTATATTTCTCCCTAAGTTTAAGCTCCACAGATTCCATGATTATATTGTAGACTATTTTTGTTTTTGCATGCAACTACTTTGATGGGCGCCCTTGCCTCACGCGGAATATTCAAGGAAGCCTTCTGTTATAGCGCTTGGTCCATGTTACATAGAGACCGCCTATCAGAGTAGCGCCACGACGGCTCAGCAACAAGGATCCTACCCTCTTCATCGTTATTACCCTTTTTCTCCACGGTGCTCCCGGCCGCGCCAGACACTGCCCTTCTTTTTGAAGGTCTTTCAGGACTTCACGCAGCTTATGGTAGCTCAACGGGAGTGGCGCATTCGAGATCGGACGGTGTAATTTGACCGGATAATACCGTATGCCATCGAGAGACATGCGCACCATGTAGCGATGTGAGTATGGCAGCCGGTGATCATTACCAGTTCAAATAGTTACAAAAAAAGGATTGACGGGCTCCAGTCCAGGAAGCTATATGTGCTTTGATGCGCCTATAAGTCACTGAAATAAGTCGACCCTTTAGATTGAGCAGCTTTCGATTAAAATAGGCTGTACCGGGGGTGGCCCGGAAGAATCGAAGAAATCAGTAGAGCATCTTCGCAATGGCGTTTCTCTGTATCTTGCTCGTGCCTTCGTATATCGATGTTATTCTTACATCCCTGAGAGCTCCCTCAAGCCCCTGGTCGCGCATATAGCCATAGCCGCCGAGAATGTCTATAGACCTGTTCAATATCTTTATCGCGCTCTCCGGTATCGCCAATTTTGCCATCGAAGAGTATTTTTTCGATTCAGGGTCTTTCTTGTCGTAGAGCCAGGCTGCTTTGTAAAGGAGACTTCGGCATTTCTCGATTTCTACGTACATATCCACCAGGTCGTGCTCGATTGACTGGAATTTTATTATGGGCTTGCCGAACTGCTTTCTTTTCTTTGCGTAGTCTGCTGCCTTTTCGTAGCCGTAGAGCATGCCGCCGAAGGCCTGCGCCGCTGTCATCATCCTGCCGATCTCGAATCCATCGAGCACGATTTTCTTGCCTTTGCCGCGTTGGCCGATCACATGCTCCTTTGGTATGCGAAAATCACTGAAAACGAGCTCCCCCGTTGATGTCGTGTTGATGCCCATCTTCCTGCCAAGGTCGTTTACCTCGAAGTGCCCGGAACCATTCTCGTCGATCAGCTCTTTGTCAAAAAGCAGCGCAGTCAGACCGTCTTCATCCTTTGCAAGCAGCGTATAGAAATCGGCATAACCTGCATTTGTCGTGAATATTTTTGAGCCGTTTACTACAAAGTAATCTTCCTTCTCCTCCATTCTCGTCTTCAGGCTTCCGATATCGCTGCCGCTGTCCGGCTCTGTAACGGCTATTGCGGCGATGTATCTTCCTTCTATCATCGGGCGGATATATTTCTCTCGCTGTCCCTTGGTTCCGTAAATGTCAACGACAATGCCGGGCATATATCCAAGGCTCAGGGCCATTCCTATGCCAGGCAGCTTTCTGCACATCTCCTTGACGGCAACCACATGGCCAAGCGCTCCGTACCCTGAACCGCCGATCTCCTCAGAGAAACCCACGCCTATAAACCCAAGCTCTCCGATTTTCTCGAATAGCTCTCTTGGATATTTGTGCTCATCCTCAAGCCTTTGGAGGTATTCCTGGTCCAGCTCCTGTTGGCAGAATTCGCTTACCGCCTTCTCTACATCTTTCAGATCATTGTTAAGATATATGTCCATGATGACGAATCAGTTATGTTAACAATATCGGCAGATCTTTTCTATCAAATTCTATAAACCCACGCCTTAGTGAACGCCGACTGTCTGCTTTCCCGAAACCTCGCGCTATATAGGACATATTTCAGCGATCTGAAAAGGTGAGCTCGATGTGAGGACCTGTTCCGCTACGAACCGCGCGAGCGTGGGCTTTGGCAGCCTCGACCTTACGGCTCCTGGGAGAGGCGGTGGTCACGAGCGAGGCGAGCAAGGTGGACGACGCCCGTGCCACTTCGTGGACCGCCTGATCGAACGCCTTTTGGTTCGTAGCGGATAGTGTAGCAAATCCGCTGATCTTCCTTACGAACTGCAAGGCCGCTACGTGGATTTCCTCGCCCGTTGCAGGAGGCTCGAAGTTGTGCAGGGTCTTGATGTTCCTACACACGTCGTTCACCTCGCGTCATCGGATAGCGTCCGGCAGGGCCGGGCCCGCGGCGCCTCCTCGTGATGAATGTCCACTGGTCCACCTTATGCCTCTAAGATAGCCCCGCGTTGTTTCAACTCCTTCTGAACTTTCTCCGGCGAAATCTCTTTTGGGACGGTATTCGAGGCTACGGACTGGCCAGCTAAAACACCTGCGGCCTCTCCCATGGCGAAGGCCGGTCCGATCACGCGAGCGGAAGCGTGCGCCACATGGGAAGCGGACAAACAGCGGCCGGCAACCAACAGATTCTCGACACCGCGCGGAATGAGACATCTTACGGGTATGGTGTAGTAATCATCCTCCTTCTCGAGGAATTTCCATATGATCCTGCGCGTCTCAGGGTCGTGCATCTCGATGGGCCATGCGCCCAGCGCAATAGCATCGTCAAATTTCCTGCCCTTCAGCACGTCATCCTCCTGAAGCGCGTACAAGCCTTGAATCCTTCTTGTCTCCCGTATACCTATCTGGGGGGCAAAAGAAGAGAGTTCCGCCTGCTCAAATCCGGGCAGATAGCGCCTGAAGGCCTTGATGTATTCGAGCACCTGCCGCCTGCCCTCCATCTCGGCGCGTGTCAGGTCCCACGCATCCGTGGCGATAAGATCGGGAACGCTGACAATATTGGCGCTCACAAGCCCGGATGGAAGCGCGGGATTTAAGATCCCATCAGGTCGTTTAAAGCCGTATTCTCCCGTCTTGACGGCCTCCTCCAGCTTCTCCTTCACCACCGGCGTGGTCAGATCGTGCATCTTTTCCACATCCACGTGTATCATGCGGAACATGGTCGTCAGCGTCTGTAACCTCCCTTTCTCGTCGCCGATGTCACACGGGACTCCGGCCCTGAAGGCCACATCACCGTCTCCGCTCGCATCGATAATTACCTTTGCCAGCAAGGCGCAGCGTCCAGACTTGTTCTCAACGATTACCCCGGAAAGCCTGCTCCCTTTTTGCTCCCACGCCACGTCGGTCACAAAGCTGTGGTAGAGCAGTTCAACCCCGTTCTTTACGGCATATTCCTCGGTCACAAACTTGAAAAGCTCAGGGTTGAAGCGCAACGAAGCAATCCTGGGATCGACCCGGGAGGCACCCTTTGCAGTAACTGCACTACGTTCCTTAAGTCTCTCCAACAGGCTGCCCGCGATGCCTCCCACGATCAACTTCTTCGCGGTGCCCGTGGTAAAAAATCCGCAGAAAGATCCTACCATGCCGGCAGTGGCCATGCCTCCCAGGAAGCCATAGCGTTCGATCAGAAGCGTCCGGGCTCCGGACCTCGCTGCCGCAATGCCGGCTGCTATGCCTGCTCCGCCACCACCCACGACCAATACGTCATACTCACCTCTCACCTCAATTTCCCGGGCATCTTCAAGGATCTTTTTTATCGCCATGGCGGCTCCCCTCAGCAAGACAAATTATTGGTTACTGGTTAATTGATTATTGGCGACCATTGCATTATCCCAGTCATCAACCGGTAATTCCTACTCTTCCTTTGTCAAGGTCTGTCACTAACCACTAAACACCATGCAGTAAACACTGTTTCACTGTTTCACTGTTTCACGTCAGTCTTCTTCCACGATGACTTCGCTTCTCCTCTTCTGCACGAACGGAAGAATGGCGGAAAGAAGAAGCCCCGCTGCTATGATAAGAGATATGGCAGACAATGGCCTGGTCAAAAATACGCTGATATTCCCATCCGAAAGTATCAATGCCTGACGCAAATTCTTCTCAAGTAAGGGTCCGAGAACAAAAGCCAGGACCATAGGGGCAGGCTCGTAACTCAATTTCCTCAGCGCATATCCCAGAATGCCGAAGACAAACATCACATAAAGGTCGAAGACATTCGCACTGATACTGTATGCGCCGATGAAGCAGAACAGGAGTATCAACGGAAACAGGGTCCGGTAAGGTACCTTCAATATCTGGACCCAGACGCTGATCAGCGGGAGGTTCAATACGAGAAGCATGGCATTGCCGACGTACATGCTTGCCACGGTTCCCCAGAATATCTCCGGATGCTCCGTAACAAGCAGGGGTCCGGGCTTGACACCGTGGATCATGAGCGCGCCAAGGAGCAGGGCCATGATAACGTTCGCCGGAATGCCCAGGGAGAACAGAGGGATGAATCCGCTGCTCGATGCTGCATTATTCGCTGATTCCGGACCGGCGACACCCTCAATAGCCCCTTTGCCGAACTCCTCGGGGTGCTTTGCAAACCTCTTCTCCGTCGCGTACGAGACGAAGGAGGATATGACGGCGCCACCACCCGGAAGAATGCCCAGCAGAAAGCCGATCAACGTCCCTCTGCCGATCGGTTTTGCCGATTTTCGCCAGTCCTGCTTGGTGGGAAAAAGTTCCCTGAAGCGTGTCTTAAGCACCTTACGCTCTTCACCCAACTTTTCAAGGTTGAGCAGCACCTCCGAGACGCCGAAGAGTCCCATGACAAGCGGCACCAGTCCCACGCCATCAATGAGCCCCATCAAGCCGAAGGAGAAGCGGGCCTGGCCCGTGATTATATCCTGCCCGATGAGACTCAAAAAGAGGCCGAGGCCGGCCATGACAAGACCTCGCAGCACCGAGCCCTGGGTCAGGTAGGTGACGAGGGAAAGGCCGAGACACATGAGGGAGAAGTATTCTGATGGTCCGAACATGAGCGCAACACCCGCGAGCGCGTTCGTCATGAACATGAGCCCGAAGAGGCCGAGTGTGCCTGCGATGAATGACCCAAAGGCTGCAATGCCGAGCGCAGGACCGGCGCGTCCTTTCAGCGCCATCTGGTGGCCGTCGAGGCAAGTAACCACGGATGCCGCTTCACCCGGGATATTAACGAGGATCGATGTTGTTGAGCCGCCGTACATCGCGCCGTAATAAATACCGGCGAGCATAATGATCCCGGTGACGGGCGAGATGCCGAACGTGATAGGGAGCAGGATTGACATGGCGCCCACCGGACCTATACCCGGCAGCACACCAACCAGGGTGCCGATAAAAACACCGAAAAAGCAGGAGAGCAGATTCCAGGGCTGGAGCGCTACACCGAATCCATAGAAAAGGTCGTGGAATACGTTCATAAATCTCCTACCACCATGGGAAAAGACCCCGGGGGAGCTGGCAACGAAGCCAGACTTCGAACACCAGGTAACTCACCAAGGCTGTCGCGATCGAGAAAAAGAGGCTCCACAGATAGTTCCTTTTCCGGTAGTCGAAAAACAGCCCGAACATGAGCAGGAACGTAGTCAGAATAAAACCGACCGGTTCGATCAGAATGACATATGCCAGAAGGAGCACCATGGTGTATACGAGCCGGCGCCAGGCCTCGATTTGAAAGGGATGATCGCCTCCGGAGGCTTTATCCGGGCGGCGCTTCGACATAGCCCGCGCAACGATCATCGCCAATCCCATGGCCGCGATGAATAGCCCTGTCAGCAGCGCAACAAATCCAGGTCCGGGTTGATGGAAGGTGCCGAGATCGAACTGGAGCGCCAGTATGCATATGATGAACCCTATGCCGATCCAAACAAAGCCTTCAACAGTTCCTGTCTCTTTTTCCAGCATGACCTCTACTTGCCCTTTATCAACCCTTCTTCCACGAAGAAGGCATGCAGCACTTCTTTGTACTGTCGGATCGACTTCTCGAAAGTGGCGGTGTTCTCATAGGTCAACAGAAGGTCCATGTTCTTGGCCTTGGCCTGCAGATCCTTGTCCTCTGAGGCCTGTCGGACCGTCTCGTCGAGCTTTCTGATGATCTCGTCCGGAGTTCCCTTGGGTGCGAAGAGGCCCCCGTAAGCGTAGAGGGGCGTACGATAACCCAGTTCGTAAAGAGAGGGGACGTCCGGGGCGGACGCAAGCCGCTTGTCGAGCACCACGGCAAGCATTTTCAATTTTTTCGCATCCACAAGGGATTTTATGATCGCATGAATCGGTGTCGCGATAGGGATATGGCCTCCAAGAAGGGCCGGGATCATCGTGGCGTCCCCGTCGTAAGGCACGTCTACCATGCGCAGCTTCTCTTGCCTCGCGATCATAGACGGTACAACGTACTGTTGTGTCCCCTTCCCTATGTGACCGAACTTCGTGCCGGGATTCTTCCGCGCATACTCGATGAATTCCTTCAAACTGTTCCAGGGCGCATCGTACCGCACTGCCACGGTGAGAATCGGGCTCTGAAAGCGGGAGATGGGTCTGAACTCGTTGCTGGTATAGGGCGCGACGAAGAAGTAACTGAACACTTCGGGGGCTGTGGCGGAGAAAGGAAAGAAGCCGAGTGTGTAGCCGTCGGGCTTGGCTGAGGCTACGGCATACCCGCCTATGGTAGATGCTCCGCCCGGTTTGTTGACAATAACCACTGGCTGCTTCAACAGTTTTTCCATGGTCTCAGCCAGAAGCCGTGCGGAAAGGTCGGTCACGCCGCCCGGAGGCAGAGGCACCACCACGTTAATCGCCCTGTTCGGGTAAGGGCCGCTGGCTGCGTGCAGCGTAGTCCAGCCTGGGCCCATTAGGAAAAGTCCGATGGCCAGACAGCAGGCCGCGTTCACTATTCCAACTCTTTTGGATTTCACGCCCTGCACCTCCTCAACCTTACTTCACCAATCCCTGTTCCTTGAAAAACGCCTGCGCAGTCGTCTTGTAGTGGACAAGATATTTCTCGAAGGAGGCTGCGTCTTCGTAATCTACCGGCATATCCATAGCCCTGTTCTTCTCCTGGAACTCCTTGTCGTCAAGGATCTTGCGCACGGTATCATCAAGCTTTTTCACGATGTCATCGGACGTCTTCTTCGGTGCGAACAAACCGAGAAACGAGACGTAAGGCAGTTTGTAGCCGAGCTCAGGAAGGGTCGGGATATCAGGTGCGGATGGAGCCCTCTTTTGAAGAGCCACGGCAAGCACTTTCAGTTTCTTGCCTTCCACCAGTGACCTGATTACGTAAAGAACCGGAGTAGCCACGGGGATGTGTCCACCGAGGAGTGCCGGTACCATCGACCCATCACCGTCGAATGGCACATCCACGAGATTCAGCTTTTCCGCCTTTATTACGCTCATCATGATCACATACTGTGTGGTGCTCTTCCCGATATGGCCGAATTTCGTGCCCGGATTCTTCCTGGCATACTCCACAAAATCCTTCATGCTGTTCCAGGGCGCATCTGCCTTGACCGCGATTGAAATGACGGGGGCGTGGATCCGGGATACCGGTCTCAGCTCATTGCTTGAGTAAGGTGCTGAATAGAAGTACGTGTAGACTTCAGGCACAGCAGCTGAGCCCGGAAAGTAACCGAGCGTGTAACCGTCAGGCCTGGCTGATGCCACAGTGTAACCACCGACCGTGCCCGCACCTCCCGTTTTGTTCACCACCACAACCGGCTGTTTCAATTGTTTTTCCATGAATTGAGCCAGAAGCCGGGCACCCATATCAGTGGAGCCACCCGGCGGTACGCCGAGTACTATCGTAATAGTCTTGTTCGGGTAATCACCACCTGCAGCGTGCAGTGGAGACCCGAGCGCACCCAGAATCAGGCCGACCAGCAACAGGAAACCGAGGGTCAACGTCGCATATCTCGCGGCTTTCATGCTTCCTCCCTTAATACAGTGTATTGCGCTTGGTGCTCGGTAGTCATTTTACCAGCCCTTCATTCCTGAAGAAGCTCTGTATGTTCTCCTTGTAGTGCACTAGATATTTTTCAAAGGAGGCTGCATCTTCGTACTCTACCGGCATGTCCATGGCTTTGTTCTTATCTTGGAATTCCCTGTCTTCCGCAATCTTACGAACCACATCGTCAAGCTTCTTAACGATCTCGTCCGGCGTCTTCCGGGGGGCATATAGACCGAAGAAGGGTACATACGCCAGCTTGTATCCTGCCTCGGCCACGGTGGGAATATCGGGCGCGGATGGGGCCCTCTTCTGAAGGCAGACCGCAAGCACTTTAAGTTTCTTCCCATCCAGCAGGGATTTTATGACGTAGAGTACCGGGGTTCCGACGGGAATGTGCCCGCCCAGGAGCGCAGGGACCATCGTGCTATCACCATCGAACGGCACATCTATCATGCGCAGATTCTCTGCCCTTGAAATGGTTGCCATGACCACATATTGAAGTGTGCTCTTCCCGATATGGCCGAATTTCATGCCGGGGTTCTTGCGGGCATACTCTACCAGTTCTTTAAGGTTGTTCCAGGGTGCGTCCGCCTTAACCGCGATGGTTATGACCGGAACATGAACGCGGCAAACAGGCCTCAGGTCATTACTTGAGTATGGAGCTGCATAAAAATAGCTGTAGATTTCCGGAATACTTCCCGAACCCGGAAAGTAACCCAGCGTGTAACCATCCGGTTTTGCGGAAACCACGGCATAGCCGCCAATTGTACCCGCCGCTCCCGGTTTGTTTACTATCACCACGGGCTGTTTCAACTGCTTCTCCATGAACTGAGCCAGCACACGGGCGGCCATATCAGTCGACCCCCCTGGAGGTACGCCGATTACAATGGAGACAGGCTTATTGGGGTAATCGGAGCCAGCCGCGGGGAGAGTGGACCAGCGAGATACGATCAGACAAAACCCGATAGATAAGACGCAAGCCACAAACACTTTACCCATCTTCGTTTTCATTCCCCCTCCTTTCCGCGGAGTCCGTCTCTATAATCTCATCCTCCTACATTTCCCAACCATTTGCAACGGCTTTCATCGTCAGCATATTACTATGTCCGGGCAACGAGCCGTGCGCCTGGATCAGGAGCCATAGACCTCTGCCGCCTCATACATGGCGCGGACATTCTCCGGCTTTGCATCATCCATACCGGTAGCCACGTCGAGTATGAACCCTCCGTCTCGCCCCACGGAATCTATCAGTTTCCGACAGTAGTTCCGCACGTCATCCGGCTCACCCGTGGTCATGAGCGAGGCAGGCACATTACCTCTGATGCAGACTTTGTCGCCAAGCATCTTTTTGGCACGCTGCATGTCGGTAGCCTCAAAGCTATAACACGCCTTGCCTGCAGGCACGTCCCCGATGATGTCGAGACGAGAGGAGTAATCTCCTTCGAAGAATGGAAGCGGCGTGAGCCCATGCTCTATGAGCGTGATCATCAAAGCGTGCAAGGTGGGCCAGTAAAACTTCAGGAACTGTTCTCTCGACATATAACCATCCGCACCCTTGTGAAGCGCAATGAAGATGCGCGGGTTTCCCGATGCCTGGGCGCCCGTCACCGCCCTCTCAACCATGAACGGCAGAAGTGTTTCGCAGGCCTTGATCACCATCTCCGGCCTCCGGTACATGTCAAGCATGATCTGCTTCGTGCCCCTGAAGAAGTCTCCCAACAAGTCGAATGGTGCATTGGAAGAGGCTCCGTATTCACTTGGAAAACCCTCTTCCCTCGCCTTCTCGGCAAACTTGCGCTGGTACGACAGGAGCGTCAACGTTTGCTGACCCGCCCTTTTCAACGCATCGAGCGCCTCGATCACTTCCGGAAGCGCGAAGCTTACAGCGGTTCCCAGTATGCCCGTGCTGTAACCCGTCATGGCATGGAGGGATGCGAGTTTTTCGAAGCCCTTCAGCGCGCCGAATATCCTTGGCCAGTACCGCCTCACCATGAAATCAGACGGGTCTGACAGGAACGCCGGGTATTCGTCGGCTTTCATGTATTCCCCTTCCACAAACTGGAAGGTAAGGTCAGGACCGAGCTGCCTGCCGGGCCACATGACCTGCTTGGCATCGAGTATGTCGAAAAGAGCCCCAAGGAACCGGGCAGGGTACGGGTTCTGGATCATATCGGCCGGGAAGTCCGCGATGGTCTTCCAGGACGCTTCCCATATTTTTTCCGGGTCATAAATGAACTCTTGAACCGTCATGCCTGCGTACCTGGCCGGAAAGAAACCATACTTGCCCGCAACCGGCACTCTGTCAGGTACCTTTAGTTGTATCGCATCGTTCACGCGCTTTTGGCGCGCGTCATAGAGTGTCGCTTTTGCATCAGCCATATCAGACTCCTCGTGAGTTATTCCGGGGGTCCGGTCATCAGACCCGTGACCCGTGATAGCGCAGCATCCTGTAAGGACCCTGTTTTTACGTAACGTAACTTTCATTCGGAGTCTTTGTCAAGATAGGCCAGGACTGGGCTCCCAACATGTTGACCAGCACCACCCAGTATGCTAGGCTCCTACCATGCTGCAAGCCGCTCTACCTTACGTACCTCTGGGGTTACACAGTGCGTGATGGCGAAGATATGCAGCAAAGCACGCATATCCACCGTTATTCGATGAAACGTAATCAGGAAAGGAGGAAGCAGATATGAAGAGGGTTCCCTTGAGAAATTTTTTGTTCGTCGTGATGGGCGTAGTCGGTATCATTGCCATTCTCCATTCCGCAGCATTTGCACAGGCTAAATTCCCCACACGGCCGGTGACGCTCTGGGTTGGATTGCCTCCCGGAGGCTCCGCAGACGTGCTTGCCCGGGCACTGGCAGAAGGGGCAGAAAAGAGTCTCGGCCAAAAGATCATCGTTGTCAGCAAGCCCGGAGGGGGCGGCACCGTCGCGACCTCCCTACTGATGAATGAAAAACCGGATGGGTACACGCTCCTCATAAACACCGACAGTCCGACCACGCGCGCACCCCATATTACGGACCTGGAATATGATCCATTCAAGGATGTCGATAATTTCATGCTCATCGGAGAATGGAAAACCGTCTGGACAGTCAAGGGAGACAGCCCGTTCAAGAAATGGGCAGACCTGGTCGCCTGGGCGAAAAAGAATCAGGGCCAGCTTACCTTCGGCCATTGCACCGCTTCATCTTTTTATTTTGGCATGGTCGCGATAGCGAAGAAAGAGGGTTTCACCTTCAAGGCTGTCCCTTACCCCTGTGACGCTCCCACGATGACGGCCGTGCTCGGCGGCCATGTGATGCTGGGAGGTGGAACCGCCGCACCTTATCGAAGCCACGTGCTGGCTGATAACATAAGGATCATACTCTCCCGCCAAAAGATAAACTACTCAGTGGGACATGGCCAGTCAACCACGTTCAAGGATATG
Organism: Syntrophobacterales bacterium; assembly: GCA_017881765.1. Lineage (GTDB taxonomy): Bacteria > Desulfobacterota > Syntrophorhabdia > Syntrophorhabdales > WCHB1-27 > JADGQN01. Next base: position 13,375 of record JADGQN010000020.1, read on the forward strand.
CACTACGACTTCGACCTGCCGCTCCTTGCCATGATCATAGCGCCGAAGGGAATGCCGGACAATGTGAGAAAGACGCTGGAAAAGGCATTCATGGACGGGATGAAGAGCGATGTCTTCAAAAAGGTGGCTGAAGATCAGGAACTGGCAGCGGAGCCCATGACCGGCAAGCCTTTCGTCGACTACCTGAAGAAGACAAGCGCCACCTACGAAGAGTTGATCAAAGAGATGGGGATGTACAAGAGTGAAAAGAAGAAATAGTTCCTTCTGAAGAACCACATGCGGAACTACAACCTCTTTTCGGGCCTGTTTTTAACCGCCCTGAGCATCGGCGCCTCTGTTAAGGCATATCGCCTGGGACTGGGGAGCGCCAGCAGCCCCGGGCCGGGCCTTATCCCCTTTGCCATTTCCGCCCTCCTCGGCCTGATGTCGATATACCTCTGCCTGCGCGGTGTAATCCAGGTGGCCAGCGGTTACGAGGAAAAGGAAGCGTTCAAGGGGGTCGGCTGGAGAAAGGCGATGCTGATTCTGATTATTTTGGCCGGCTACGCCGCCTTCTTCAACTTCCTCGGCTTCCCTTTCGCCACCTTCATCTTCATGATGTCGCTGCTTTGGATAGTTGGCCGGCAGACGCTGCGCTTATCGCTCACCGTATCTCTCCTGACGGTCGGGTGCGCCTACGTCCTGTTCATAGTCCTGTTCGATTTGCCGCTTCCCAGAGGTTCACTCTGGTATCTGTTCGGAGAATAGCGTGGAAATAGGACACTACATTCTCTACGGACTTCAGGTCGCTTTCCAGCCGATGAACCTGTTCTACTGCTTTGTCGGCGTCTTCACCGGCACGCTGATTGGCGTCCTTCCCGGTATCGGACCAGTCGGTACCATGTCTCTTCTTCTCCCTATCACCTTCCATATCACCCCTGTCGGCGCCATCATCATGCTCGCCGGCATCTATTACGGGGCTCAATACGGCGGGTCGACTACTGCGATTCTTGCAAACATCCCGGGCGAAGCGTCATCGGTGACTACTTGTCTCGACGGATACCAGATGGCGCGAAAGGGAAAGGCAGGTCTTGCCCTCGGTGTCTCCGCCGTTGGGTCCTTCATCGCGGGGACGCTCACCATTTTTGGCCTGATATTCCTGGCATATCCCCTTGCCAAGGCCGCCCTCAAGTTCGGTCCTCCCGAATACTTCTCCCTCATGTGTATGGGGCTGGTGATCCTTACCTTCCTGACTCAGGGCTCCATGTTCAAGGCCTTGATGGTAGCGCTTCTGGGCTTGCTCATCGGTCTGGTGGGACTCGATCCTTTTACGGCAAAGCCGAGATTCACCTTTGGCTTCAAGGAGCTGATGGACGGCGTGGGGATTGTGCCTGTCACCATGGGACTCTTTGGCATCTCGGAGGTGCTCCTTAATCTTGAGGCAACGATCAAAAGAGACGTCTACGAAATGGAAATCACGGGATTGTGGTCATCGTTAACGGAATGGGTCGACGCAAAATGGGCCATCCTGCGGGGAACCGTTGTGGGGTTCTTTCTGGGGATCCTTCCCGGGGGCGGCGCCATCCTCAGCTCTTTCGTATCCTATGCCCTGGAGAAGCGCTTCTCCAAGCATCCGGAAAAATTCGGCACCGGTGTCATCGAGGGTGTCGCAGCCCCTGAGTCAGCGAACAACGCGGCAGCGCAATCGTGCCTCATACCCTTGCTCTCCCTCGGCATACCTCCCAATGTCGTGATGGCGGTGCTTTACGGCGGTCTCCTCATACACGGCATACAGCCCGGCCCCTTTCTCCTCCGGGACCATCCGGATATCTTCTGGGGACTTTCGATGAGCATGTACGTGGGAAACATCATGCTCCTGGCCCTCAATCTCCCGCTCATCGGGCTCTGGGTGAGAATACTGCGGGTACCCTATCCGATACTCTTTCCCCTTATTCTCTTCTTTTGCGCAATCGGGGTTTATACCGTGAACAACTCGGTCTTCGACATCTATCTGATGGTCATATTCGGTCTTGCCGGTTACCTGATGAAGAAGTTTGATTTCGAGCCGGCCCCGCTGGCAATGGCATATGTGCTCAGTCCGATTCTTGAATCGAGCTTCCGGCAATCGTTGAGCCTGTCGGGAGGCAGCTTTGCCGTCTTCTTCTCACGGCCCATTTCTCTCGTCTGCATGGTACTCGTTGTGCTCCTGCTCGCTTTTCAGATCGTCTCATCGTACGTCGCTAAGTGGAGGGTGCAGGCAGCCAAGATCAAAACGTACGAGGGGGAGTAAGAACAGACAAGAACAGGTTGAGGTAAGGACAAGAGCGAAGGTTGGGGAAAGAACAGAAACAAAGGTTAAGGTTAAGGTTAAGGTTAAGAAGAAAAATGATTCATGGGAACAATGGAGTGTTATGAAGAAAGGGGTTGTTGTCGCGACTCTGCTTATCCTTTTTTGTGCAGGCGTAGGAAACACTTACACGTACACATACACTTACAGCAACGGGACGGGCTACCCTGTCAAGGTGATTGCGCAGCTCTATGATGATGCGGATCAGACGGGCGAGTTGAAGGCCAATGGATCTTACGCCATTTCAAGTAAGTCTCTTTTGAAAAGCTGGACTGCGGAGGTCTTTCTGGACAACAAATGGCAGCAGGTATTGAATATGACCTGCGATCTTCTTCCCGGCAATCACACCTTTTCAATCTACTTCGATGAAAAGAAAGATCCGGGCGGCGTAGTCGCCCGCACCTGGAACGCGTTAATCAAATAAAGGGCAAGAACGTTACAGGTTACAGGTTACAAACAAGAACACGCTACAGGTTAAGAACAAGGACTTGTCGCACGTTACAAACAAAAGACCGTTACAAGCTCTGTAACGGTCTTTTCTGTTAACCTGTAACTTGTAACGGTTTTTCAACCTGTAACGGTCTTTCTACTTTCCGTCCCATTCCAGCTTCAGCCCTTTATCCCGCTGCCTTCCAGCTACCTTATCCTTATTGACTTCGCTCGTTTTTATCTTCAGGCGCAAGTCATTTTGGCTGTCCGCGTAGCCTATGGCGTGCTTATAGTCGATCCTGCCCGCCTTATAGAGGTCGAAAATAGATTGGTCGAACGTCTGCATGCCCTCGTGATAGCCCAGTGACATAGCGTCTTTCAGCTGCGAAATCTCTTGCTGACTGATCAAATCCTTAGCCCTCGGGGTGTCGAGAAGGATCTCTATGGCCGCAACTCTCTTGCCATCTACAGTGGGGATGAGGCGTTGAGATATGATAGCCTTCAGTGTGAGAGAAAGCTGCATGAAGATCTGGGCGTGCCTTTCCGCCGCGAAGAAATTCATGACGCGCTCCAGGGCTTGGTTCGCGTTGTTCGCATGAAGGGTCCCCAGACAGAGGTGGCCGGTCTCGGCAAATCCTATGGCGGCGTCCATGGTGTCCGTGTCGCGTATCTCGCCGATGAGAATCACATCGGGTGCCTGACGCACTGTGTATTTGAGCGCGTTTGCGAAGGAGAGCGTATCAAAACCGATCTCCCTCTGGGTGATGATACTTTTCTTATGGTGGTGTACGAATTCTATCGGGTCTTCTATAGTGATGATATGGCCCTTCTCGTTTGAGTTTCGGTGATCGACCATCGCAGCGAGGGTCGTGGATTTTCCCGTTCCGGTCGCACCCACGACAAGCACAAGGCCCCGTTTCGTCATGACGATCTCTTTCAGAATCTGTGGCAACCCGAGGTCGTCAACGGTTTTTATCTGTATCTTTATCTGTCGAATGATCACCCCGGTATGGCCCATTTGCTTGAAAATGCTCACCCTGAACCTCCCGAGATCCGGGTAAAACAGGGCAAGGCCCATCTCAAACTCCTCTTCAAACCGCCTTTTCTGCCGCTCGTTCATGATGCTGTACGCCACTTCCTGCGTGTCTTCAGGCGTGAGTACGTCTGCGCCTCCCGTATAGCGGTCCACGATCCCTTGCGTCCTGAACATCGGGGGCACGCCGACCGTCAGATAGATATCGGACGCTTCCGTGTCCATCATGTGTTTAAGCAGTTTCTTCAGTGGCACCATAGGTTCACCTCCCCAGGGATCCCGGGCCCGGGAGATAGAAGGCAACTTCCTCCGTAGTAACGAGGTTTCGCGCCACCAGCTCCTTAACCGCAGCCTCCATGGTCATCATGCCGAGTGCCTTGCTCGTCTGCATGATTGAAGGCATCTGAGCGACTTTGTTTTCACGTATCAGGTTCCGTATTGCCGGTGTCGCGAGCATGATTTCAAAGGCGGCCACCCGTCCCCTGTTATCCCTCCGTTTGAAGAGAGCCTGCGTGACGATACCCGCGATGGACTCCGAGAGCATCGCCCTCACCTGGTTCTGCTGCCCTGCCGGAAACACGTCGATAACCCTGTCGATGGTCTTCGGGGCGCCGCTCGTATGCAACGTAGCAAAGACCAGGTGACCCGTCTCTGCCGCCGTCAGAGCGAGGGAGATGGTCTCCAGGTCCCTCATTTCGCCGACCAGGATCACATCCGGGTCCTCGCGAAGCGCAGCCCGCAATGCATTGGCAAAGCTCTTCGTATGGGGTCCAAGCTCCCTCTGGTTCACGAGACAAGAGTTTGACCGATATACAAATTCTATAGGGTCCTCGACCGTGATAATGTGCCCTTTCATTTCGCTGTTGACGAGATTTATCATGGCAGCGAGCGTCGTCGTTTTGCCGCTGCCGGTCGGCCCCGTAACGAGGACAAGGCCCTTTTCAAGACGCGAAAGGCTCGCCAGCACCTTCGGAAGCCCCAGCTCTTCAAAACCCGGTATCTTGTTGGGTATGGGCCTGAAAGCAGCTGCATCCCCCCTGTTCTGTTTGAATACGTTTACCCTGAACCGTCCATAGTCTCCAAGGCCAAGGGAAAAATCGAGTTCCAGGAACTCTTCGAATATCTTGCGCTGGTCGTCGCTCAGGATGTCATATATCATCCTGTGTATGGTCTCCGCGTCCAGTGCAGGCACTTCAATTTTCCTCATTTCACCGTGTATCCTGACCAGTGGCGGCTCTCCGGCGCTCAAATGCACGTCGGATGCCTGGTTTTCCACAGCAAAGATGAGGAGTTCGGAAATGTCCATGCAGCCCCCTCCTATTTCTCTAACGATTCTATCTCTCTTATTGTCGGCAAATCTCGGATATCTTTAAGGCCGAAGAGTTCGAGAAACCTGGAGGTGGTCTTGAAAATGATGGGCTTGCCTAATTCTTCATTTCTTCCGGCTATTTCGATCAACTTCCGATCAAGAAGCTGCCTGATCGTCCTGGCTGAATCCACCCCTCTCAGACCGTCAATATCCCTTTTAGCCACCGGTTGTCTGTAGGCAATGATTGCCAGCGTCTCAAGCATGGTTTTGGTTAGACCGCCCTCTCTTTCCTTAACAAATTGCCTTACGTGGTCCCTATAGGCGACCTTTGTCCGCATCTGGTACCCACCGGCAACCTCTATGATTTCCACTGCCCGGTCGGTGTTCCTATACTCCTCCATCAAGCCCTGCATAGCACCGGTTATCTCCTCAGCGCTATGCTCCTCCAAGCCTTTGTGCAACTTCTTTGCGGTCACCGGCTTTGCGGAAGAAAAAAGAATTGCTTCCAGGATATTTTTCAGTTCCATTGTAGAAATTGTCTCACCCCTTCTCTGATTTCCCCTCTATCTCCGGGGTATTCGAACCAGGTAATATCTTTTTCTCTGGAAAACCACGTGACCTGCCTCTTGGCGTAATGGCGGGTCTCCTGTTTTATTTTGGTGACCAGCTCAGCATAACCGACCGCGCCGCTGAGGTAAAGCAGAATGTCACGGTACCCGATACTTAAGAAGGGCTTCAAACCGCTGGTATATCCCGCCTTCAACAAGCCCTCCACTTCCCGCACCCAACCTGCCTGCAGCATGGTATCGACCCGACTGTTGATTCTTTCATAGAGCTCGCCGCGCTCCCGCTTTAACCCAATCTTATACGCATCATACCGCTCTTCCCTGAATCCATGACGCTCGTGCCACCGGGACATCGTCATGCCGGAGGCATTGTAGACTTCGAGCGCCCGTATTACCCGGACCCTGTCGTTAGGGTTTATTTTTGAGGCATACATCGGGTCGGCCTGCTTCAACTCCTCATACAGACGTAACGGCTCGGCCTGATACCGCAGTCTCAACGCCTCTCTCAGCGGCGCATCTTGCGCCACCTCAAAAAGCCCATGCATCAGTATACGCACGTAAAGCCCCGTGCCTCCGACCACAATCGGTATTCTGTTTCTTGACCGGATGGACTGTATCGCCCGGTCGGCAGCCTCCTTGAAGAGCGCTCCATTGAATTCTTGCTGCGGCTCGACGATATCGATGAGGTGGTGAGGGATTTCCTCCCGCACATTGGCGTCAGGTTTTGCGCTCCCGATGTCGAAATACTTGTAAACTTGCATAGAGTCGGCATTGACGATCTCGCCGCCTATCTCCCTTGCCAACCACAACGCGCATTCTGATTTGCCGGTGCACGTAGGCCCGAGGATTGCAATGACCTTCTCCCTGTTTGCCTCCACCACTCATATAAGATATAATATAGTGCTTTATGTCAAGGGTTATAAGGTTCGCCATACTCCTTTTTTTCATTCCTGCTGCCCTGGGAACGGGCTTCTCTTATAGCATCGTCAATTATCTCGAACTCCCCGACGTAAAACAGCTTGAGACAAACAAGCCCAAGTCTGCCACGCGTCTTTACGCTGACGACGGAACACTTTTTGCGGAGCTCTTCGTCGAAAAAAGGATTCCCATTCCCACCAGTGAGATGCCCAGGCAGCTTAGACTGGCGTTTGTTGCCATAGAAGACGTGCGATTTTACAATCATGTGGGGATCGATGTCAGGGGCATTCTCCGGGCAGCATACCGGAACGTAATGCGACAGAGTTTCTCCGAAGGCGCCTCGACTATCACTCAGCAGCTGGCGCGAAACCTTTTCCTGACCCCAACGAAAAGCTTCAAACGGAAGATTGAAGAGGCAATATTGGCGGTCAACATTGAACGCACCTATTCCAAGGACGAGATTCTCAGCATGTACCTCAACCTCATCTACCTTGGAGAAGGGGCCTATGGCGTTGAGGCGGCAAGCTATACTTACTTTCACAAGAAGGCTCGCGACCTCAGCCTCCAGGAGGCTGCCACACTGGCGTCTCTCACGAAGGCGCCATCGCGCTCGTCACCCTTCAAGAACGTCTCCAAATCGATGGAACGGAGAAACCTGGTGATGCGGAAAATGTATGAGGCAGGCTTCATCAACAAGGATGAATACGTGAAGGCGGCCATGTCTCCCCTCGCGCTTGCCCCGTTCAGGACCTATGCCCGCAAGAACGGTTTCTTCATTGAGTACGTAAAGCAGACCCTTGAAGAACATAACTCGAATAAGGATGAGATTTATATACAGGGGCTCAATATCAAAACGAGCCTTAGCCTCCAGATGACCGAATTCGCCGATACGGCAATACAAAAGGGCCTTCTCTCGTACCGGGAGAGACACCCGAAGGCTTCTGAGCTGCCGGAGGTCGCCCTTGTTGCGATCGAGGTGAAAACCGGCGAAATAAAGGTGCTCATCGGGGGAAAAGATTTTGCGACTTCGCCGTACAACAGGATGACCCAGGCCAAGAGACAACCAGGGTCTGCGTTCAAACCTATCATCTATCTGGCAGGCCTCGAAGAAGGCCTGAAGCCGAGTTCTATACTGAGGGATGCGCCGGTCTCATTCACAAATCCCTGGTCAAAGCAGGTCTGGTCGCCGCATAATTACAACAACGAATACCACGGCGATGTGACCATGCGCAGAGCACTAGAGCTCTCGCTCAATACGGCAACGGTCCGCCTCCTGGAGAAGATTGGCGTAGAGAGTGTCATAGACCTTGCAAAGAGGCTCCATATCTCCTCTAATTTTGAGCCTAACCTCTCGCTGGCTCTCGGTTCAACCGAAGTGATGCCGCTCGAACTCGCCCTGGCCTATGCCACCGTGGCACGGGGAGGTTACTATCTGCCACCGAAAGCAGTGAGGGCCATTTCAACCATAGAGGGTGAGGAACTGCATATGGGTCAGCCTGTCGAGCCGGAACAGGTGGTTGATCCTGAGCAGGTCTCTATGCTCATCGATATGATGAAGGGCGTAGTCAAGCAAGGGACTGCCGCCAAGGCTGCCCGGATGCCTTATTACCTGGCCGGCAAAACAGGAACCACGAATGACTTCAGGGATGCCTGGTTCATAGGCTTCTCCCCTAACCTGCTCTGCGCCGTATGGGTTGGATATGACAAGGAAACACACCTGGCGGGAAGAGAATCAGGCGCCACAGCTGCCCTGCCCATATGGATCGATTTCATGTCGAAGGCGCTTACGTTCTACCCCAACGAAGATTTTTCCCAGCCCGAGAAAGAATCGATCAGCCGGTTTACGCCACCGTTCCGCGACGGCCAGTAATCGCGGCAGCGCATTTATTATTTCACGCCCGCTCCCCCGTTTTCAAAGGAAGTCGTTCGAGGCTATAGGGGCCGCCTCTGAACGCCTTACAAGTATAAGTAGTTGCACGACGCATCTTCCTAAATGCTACTTGGCCCGCGTCTTTGAGCGATTAGGGGGTGGCCGAAAGCAGTTTACTTCCGAAGGGTTCTTATCCCAATATCTCCTTCATGGTGACTGCATTATTGTGCTCCGTGTCCTTCGCCGAATAGAGAAGGGTGATCGTACCCTTTCGCGCCTCGTGTCTCAGCTTTTCAAGAAGCTCCTTCTTTTCTTCCAATTCTTTCCTGTACCTCTCTTTGAATTCCGTCCATTTCGCAGGGTCGTGGCCGAACCATTTTCGCAATTCATCACTTGGTGAAATCTCTTTCAGCCACTCATCGAATAGCGCTTCGCTCTTCTTGAGCCCTCTCGGCCAGAGCCTGTCGATATAAATCCTCCTGCCGTCGTCCGGCGAAACGGGATCGTATATTCTCTTGATCTTTACCATCGCCTTGCCCCCTTTCCTCA
>JADGQN010000194.1 GCA_017881765.1 Syntrophobacterales bacterium
AGAAGCAAAATTCCAAATAAAAGCAGCCGAAAAAAAGAAGGATGACGCTGCGGAAAAGAAAGTAGAGGAAAAAAAGAATAAGGAGGGGTAGGATGAAAAAGGTGCGGTACTTGATGATTTTGGTGTTTGCGACCAGTCTCGTACTGTTGCCTTTCTTCATGAGCTTCGCGGCTGAACCCGCAAAGATCCTGAAGATCGGCAACACGGTAGCCCTGAAGTCGAAAGAGGGCATCCAGATCAAGAAGTGGCTGGAACTGCTCGCCGAGCGGCAGAACGCCGCCGGAGGGATCGTGGTGAAAGGGCAGCGCTACAATATCCAGCCCATCAGCTATGACGACGACCTGACCGTGGATGGAGGACGGGCAGCGGCAGAACGGCTTATCTATCAGGACAAGGTGAAGCATATCATCTGCCAGTTCAATTCACCCCCTATTGTCGGCGTGCTGGGTGTTGCCGAACCGAACAAGGTATTGCAGATCTGCGACGGCATGACCGAGAAGACGATGGAGCCGCAGTACCATTACTTCTACCGGGCGCCTTCCATGTTCTTTAACAACGGTGGGCAGGTCTATTACATCAACCATTTCAAGAGCATCGGCCTGCCGCAGAGCGTTGTGATCATCGCCCCTGATGACGCAACCGGTCGCGGTGCCTCGGAAAAACTCCTCACCACATACAAGAACATGGGCGTGAAGGTGTTGGATTACCTCTACTACAAGCGGGAAACAACCGACTATACCCCGTTTGCGACCAAGATCAAGTCACTCAATCCTGGCTGGGTCGATACGGGCCCCACAAACGGTGGTGCTCCCACGCTGCTTCTCGCCAAGGCCATGTATGACGTGGGTTACAGAGGCGGGAAGATTTTCAATAATATGGCGGAGACCTGGAAGGACATCGTGGAGAAGGTCGGCCCGGAGGCAGCTGAGGGCTCCCTGGGCATTTTCAAAGACCCGCGTCAGTATCGTAAGGAAAAGTGGGCCCTTGACCTCTGCGATGCGTACGAGAAGAAGTACGGAGTCTGGGAAACGGATGCCACTAACTGGATAGCGGGCTGGTTCATCTTCCTGTCGGCGGTGAAGAAGGCCGATAGCATCGAGGTGGATGATTTGACCAAGGCCATGAACGGGATCGAGGTTGATTGCCTTGACGCGAAAAGAAGATTTGTCGCACGACCGGATATGAAAAATCCGAGGACGTGTGACTCCGCTTATGAGCAGTTTCCTGGCATCGTCAAGAATGGAAAATTCCAGCTCATAAAGATCATGTCCGTAGATGAAGATTATGAAGCGTCGATCAGGTCTTTCGGCCTTCAGGATGTCTATAAACTGAAGAAATAGGCAAGGTGCCGGGGCCAGGGTCCTTATCCTTACAGGATGCTTCCCTACGGGATGCTGCGCTATCGCTAGCGCTATCACGGTAAGGGAAACTTACGCCTTAGATGGAGGGAAATCATGAAAAGAGTGCGGCTGTCGGTTGTGACAGGATTGGCTTTTATGTTTCTGTTTGTGCCCGTACTGGCCGGTTTTGCGGCAGAACCTGTAAAGGTGCTGAAGATCGGCAGCACGGTGTCGATGAAAACGAAAGAAGGTATGCAGACTAAGAAGTGGCTCGAGCTCATCTCGGAGCGGCAGAACAACGCAGGGGGCCTCACCGTCAAGGGACAACGGTACAATGTCCAGATGATCATCTATGACGACGACCTGAGTGTCGATGGCGGGCGGGCAGCGGCAGAGCGGCTTGTCTACCAGGACAAGGTGAAGTACATAATCTGTCAGTTCAACTCGCCCCCGATCATCGGTGCCCTTACCGTGACCCAGCCCAACAAGGTGATACAGATCTCCGACGGCATGACCGAGAAGACGATGGAACCTCAGTATGGCTACTACTACCGGGCGCCCTCCATGTTCTGGAACAATGCCCAGCGCGCGTACTTCGTCGAGCATTACAGAAAACAGGGATTGCCGATGACGACTGTGCTCATCAACCCGGATGACGTGACCGGGCGCGGCGGCGCGGAAAAGTATACCAACACTTATAAGAATCTGGGCGTTAAGGTTCTAGACACCCTCTACTACAAGCGGGACACAACCGACTACACGCCTTTTGCTACCAAGATAAAGTCGCTCAACCCGGGGTTTGTCGACACGGGCACGACGAACGCAGGGGCTCCGACATTGCTCCTTGCCAAGGCCCTTTATGAAGTGGGCTTCAAAGGCGGCAAGATTTTTAACAACATGATGGAGACCTGGAAGGAAATTATCGAGAAAGTGGGACCGGAGGCAATCGAGGGCGCGGTTGGGGGTTTTAAAGATCCCCGGCAGTACCGCAAGGAGAAATGGGTACTCGATCTCTGCGATGCCTATGAGAAAAAGTACGGCGTTTGGGAGACGGACGCGGTCAACTGGGTAGCGGGCTGGTTCGTCCTGACGACGGCGATTAAGAAGGCGGACAGCCTGGAGGTAGAGGACCTGACCAAGGCGCTGCATGGTCTGGAAGTGAATGCGCTCGATGCCAGGCACCGGTTCGCTGCCCGGCCGGACAAGAACAATCCACGGACGTGCGACGCCATCACAGAGACTATGCCCGGTGTGGTCAAGAACGGCAAATTCCAGATCGTGAAGGTCCTGTCGATCGACGAGAGCTATGCCCTGACCATCAAGTCATATGGCCTGGAGGAGGTCTATAAGCTGAAGAAGTGATAATACCAAGTTGCCTTCATTCATCTACTGGGGCTCGCGTTGCCCACGACCCACTTCGTGGGTACCCCGCGGCAAAGCCCCCGGAGCCACCCCCTCTCGCTCGCCGTGCTCGCGATAGATTTCCACGGAATTGCGTGTGGAAATCTATGACCCGTGTTTGGACACGGGTACCCCTCTTCCGGGTACCCGTGTGAGTGGGTGTTGCGGAGGCGCGACTCCGACGTACCAATAGTACGCCTCCGTCGCTATCCTCCTGGTCGCCCGGGGCACCCGGCCGAAGGCTGGGTCGTATTTTTGAATGCAACTTGGTATCAGCCACCGAAAGTAGGCTTTCGGCCAAGCGGAATCGAAGTCAAGACATACCTGATTCTGCAGATGATTGACGGCTACAAGCGGTTCTTGAGTATCAGTTCCGTTATTCTCCAGTAGCCCTTATCCGCGCGCTCCATTTTGAACCGCACCTTGTCATCCCCTCTGGGAGTCACGACCGCGGTATCCCCTTCTTCCTCGATGCTTAAGTACCAAACGCTAGACGCTCTGATCCGGGAGAAGTAGCCGAGCTGATCATCAGATTCAATGGCAGCATATACTCCTTTCCGGATCAATGCCTTGGCTTGCGGCAGCATCGCGGACGCAACGGACCTGCCAAGGGCCAGCCTCAGGGCATCAAGATCGGTTTTCGCACTCGACTCTTTCGTCCGGAAAGCATCCTCTACCATGTGATCGACGATGCTCTCTACATCAACGTACTTGAGGGCCTCGTCAGCGTCATGATTCAGGAGGGCGTTTCTCAGCTCGCCGAGAGAGTGACGCGGCGTGCCTTGAAGCGCGCAAGCTGGAAGGAGAAAGAGGAAGATGAGGAAGGTCGCCCTCAGACTGAAGCTACGGAAAGGTCTGGAGTCCGGCGCCTGATGCTCGGTGTCTGGATTGTCCACCCGTTCTATATAGCACAGGGGCGATCCCGTGGCAAGTTGAGGGGATGGGCCAAGGATGCTTTTTGAGTAAGGAGTGGGGCTTATACCAATTCGCCTTCAAGCGTCTACCTTCGTTGTCGCTGCGTCCTTACAGGATGCTTCCTTACAGGATGCTTCGCTAGCGCTATCGCTCTCCTCGACGTACTTCTGAGTATGCCCGGGTACCCGCTTGCGGGTGGGGCTCCTCGCTGCCGCCCGGGGTACCCGGCCGAAGGCTGGGTCGTTCGCTTGAATGCAAATCGGTATTACCTCTTTGCGTTTAACTTCGGACCGTGGTAGTCGTGAGAAAAAAACGCGGATTTCTTGCGGGCCTTTTTCTGCTTCTTTGAGTCCTTAAAATAGGTAAACACGAGAAAGAGCGTTCCCGAGGTGCTGACACCAAGACTGATCCTTTGCACCATATCCTTGGCCGTATCGATGTCACAGTGTGTCCAGGAAACCATCTCGCCCACGACGACCGTGCCTATCACCAGGATGGCGAAAATACCTACCAGGATATTTCTCGTATAAAGATCCATACGTTGGCTGCTCGGGCCTCCTCTTTCGCGTTCTGTAGCATATACAGCAACTATCGTGCCAGCTTTTCATGAAGACCCGAAGAAACTGGAATTAATGAAGAGACGCCCTATTCATGGCCTCGGAGACCACTTCTTGCAGTATAGAAGTTTGAGCATAGCTGGGAAAAGACTGTCCTCCCCTCCGGAAATTTCATCCTCGCGCGCGAACCGGAATGATCCCCATTTTCCTGGCCTTCGCGGCAGCAGCGCATTATAATACCGCAGGGTGTTCGGAACGATCGCATTTTTCTGGTGAAAAAATGAAGACAAAACTATTCTGCAATTACTGTCACGGATCACTGGTAAAAGGCATCCGTGAAGGCAAGGAACGACAGGTCTGCGAAAGTTGCGGGGAGATTTATTACGAGAACCCGCTGCCCGTCGTCTCAGTCATCGTTGCCAACGCGAACCGCGAGTTTCTTCTCGTCAGGAGGGCTAGAGAGCCTGCCAAGGACATGTGGTGTTTCCCCATCGGGTTTGCCGAATCGGGCGAAGGCATCGAGGAAGCCGCCATGAGAGAACTCAAGGAGGAAGCCGGGATTGATGGTGAGGTGGTTCAGGTCCTGGACGTATTCTCGGAGAGCACCGACATCTACGGAGAGGTGCTCGTAGTTTCGTTCGAGGCGGAACGGGTGGGCGGAACGGAGATGGCGGGCGACGATGCGGTTGATTGTGCCTACTTTCCGGTGGCTAACCTTCCCAAGCTTGCCTTTCCGTCACAGGAAAGGGCCCTTAAGAAGTTTATCGCCCTCAAGCGAGATACCTGGAACATGTCGGACTCGTTCCAGAAGCTGGTTCACGAGACGCTTGAAGGCGAGGCGCCCGTTTCGGGTGGACTGCTTTCGGACGCACTGGTACGCGTAATCGAAGCGAACGCGGCTCGCATCATAGACTTGTGGCTCAGTGATATCTCAACAAATCCTTCCACCAAGCGATATCGGAGCTTCGAACGCGCAGAGCTTCTCTCCAAGGCGAAGGTAATGCTCAGTGAGTTGGAAGCGTGGCTGAAAAGAGAGAAAGGCGAAAGCGAATTGAAGAGCCTCTCTGCACTTCTCGGCCGGCAGCGCTCAGGCGAGATAGTGCCGCTTGGGGAGCTGATCAGCGCCATCAGCCTGCTCAAGAAACATATCTTCAGGTTCACATCCTCCACGGGTGTCTGGTCCCGACCGGTGGAGATGTACAGGGTGCTGGAATTGGGAGAGCGGCTTGTTTACTTTTTCGATCGTGTGACCTACTATGCAGCGGCCGGGTACCAGAAAGGCAGTGTTTAGTAAGGGCAGTGTTTGGTGTTTAGTGAAGGCAGTGTTTGGCACGAGGGCAGCACCGGCAAGGACAGCGTCCAGTAGATAGAATGTCTGGCCAAATTCGTTCGAAGCTTCCGGCCGCGTTTTGTTTGACGCCATACACCATACACTAAACACTAAACACCTTCCGCCGCGGGCCGCTATTTTGCATGCAGAACAGTATCTGAGCGGGTGAGATTTAGCTTGACATCAAAATTTCACATTTGCTAATATAAGCTTTGTAAATTATTTCACATTTGGGAAGGAGGCGGGTCTATGGATTTCTCTTTGACAAAAGAACAGATAGCGATGAAAGATATGGCATACGACTTTGCGATAAAGAAGGTCAAGCCCACCATGGAAGAGGATGAAAAGGAGCATAAATTCAGACCGGAGATCGTGAAGCAGATGGGGCAGTTGGGCATGTTTGGCTGCCTTGCTCCTGAGAAATATGACGGCAGTGAAGCCGGCCATCTTGCGGCTACCCTCATGGCAACGGAACTGGCGCGCGTGAGCCCTTCCTGGGGCCTCCCTTTCAACCTTCAGCAGAACGGTCCACAGACCGTACTCCTCAATTTCGCCAATGAAGCCCTGCGGGAGCAGTATTTGAAGGATCTCGTAAATGCAACGAAATTCGGCTGCTTTGCCATTACCGAGCCAAACTCCGGGTCTGACGTTGTGAGCATGAGGACGACGGCTACGGAGGTGGATGACGGCTTTATTCTCAATGGCACGAAAACCTGGATTTCCGGCGTGCCTTATGTCGATTGCGGTGTTGTGTATGCCATGACCGACAAGGCGGCAAAGCACAAAGGCATGTCTGCCTTCTTCGTTGACTTCCACACACCGGGCATCACTCAGAGAGCTATCACGACGAAGCTCGGTTTGCACTGCGCCCCTACGGGCGAGATATTCTTTGAAGAGGCGAAGATCCCGAAGAGCGCTCTCGTGGCGAATAAGGGAGATGGTTTTAAGATCTGCATGGCGATGCTCGACAACACAAGGCTCTCATCCGCGGCCAGGGCGGTGGGCGTGTCCCAGAGCTGTATCGAAGAGGCTGTGAAGTACTGTAATGAGAGGGAGCAGTTCGGCCAACCCATCGGCCAGTTCCAGATGATCCAGGAACAGATAGGCAGGATGTCCGTCGAGCACGAAGCGGCGAAACTACTCGTCTACCGGTGTGCATGGGCAAAGGATTCCGGCAAGAAGAGTACGACCCTCGAGACCTCCATGGCCAAGTACTATGCGGCCGAGTCTGCCAATTTCTGCGCCTCCGAGGCCGTGAAGATATTCGGTTCTTACGGGTTCTCCTCAGAGTATCCTGTCGAGAGATTCTTCAGGGATGCGAAGTCCTATCAGATTGTCGAAGGCACGTCCAACATTCAGAAAATGATCATAGCCCAATTCGCGTTGGGATACAGAAAATAATTGAGGAGGTACTCATATGGCCACAGAAGTGACCGTTCCCATGGTAGGGAAGATTGTTAATGTGCTCGTTAAGGTTGGAGACAAGGTAAGCGAAGACGATCAGATCGCAACCCTCGAAGCGATGAAAATGGAGATGCCCATTGTTGCTCCGGTGGGCGGCGTGATCAAACAGATAAGCGTTACGGCGGGGCAGGAAGTCGACGCAGACACAGTACTCGCAATTATTGAATAGATAAGGTTGGTGAAGTGATGCTGGTGGCAGGGGTAGACATAGGTTCTATTACAACCGAGGCTTTGCTCTTCGATAAAGAAAAAGGTCTTCTCGGCTACACCATACTCCCCACTGGGGCCGACTCAAGGAAAACTGCCGAGGCTGCTTTGGACAAGGTTCTTGCCGCCCCGGGGAAGAACCGCTCTGACGTCTCTTATATCATAGCCACGGGCTGCGGCAGGAAGCGCGCAGAGTTTGCCAAGGAAGCAGTCACCGAGATCACGTGCATTGCAAGGGGCGTCAGCTTTCTCTTTCCTGACGCAAGAACTATCATCGATATAGGCGGCCAGGACACCAAAGTGATCAGGGTGAACGAGCGAGGCCGCGTTCTCGAGTTCGAGATGAATGATAAGTGCGCAGCCGGTACGGGCAGATTCGTCGAGGTGATGGCGAATGCCCTGAATGTCGAGTTGGGCAAGATAGGTGAACTATCTCTGAACCACAAAAAAGAGCTCACCATCAGCAGCATCTGCACGGTATTCGCCGAGTCAGAGGTGATCTCCCTGGTGAGTGAGGGGCAGGAGCTGGAAGATATCGTCTATGGTATCCATCGGGCCATTGCCGACAGAACTATGGGCCTTATCAACAGGCTGGGCGGGGTGCAGGAGAAGGTTGTCATGTGCGGCGGGGTGGCAAAGAACATCGGCGTGGTAAAGGCGCTGGAAAAGACGCTCGGCACGTCGATGCAGTTCTACGAGGAACCTCAAATCGTGGGTGCTCTCGGGGCCGCGCTGCTGTCGCTGGAGAAAGTCTCCTGAACCAATGATGCTTGATTTGTAAAGGGCCGGTGGAAAATCCCCACCGGCCCTTTAGTTTTTCATGTCGGTTCACTTCAGAAGTGTACCGCTTCTTCGCCACCTCGAAACAGGATCTTGAGCTATGGCATCTGAGAGGGTTGGCATAGGAGTGCGCTAAGAGACGTACGGCGTCCACATCAGGCATAGGTGAACGCTCGATGCCAATTTGGATTCAAGATGGAGACCGAGGCGAGCCGAGGCCTGGGCTACGCAGGCGTACCTGGCGGTACGTCGAGTAAGAACAGGCTGAAGGGCAACGAAGGTATACGCTTGAAGGCGAATCGGCATCAAGCGGCGGCGCGCTTGATCTTTGATGTAAGCGCCTTGATCGCGTCTTTCAGGCCATCCAGAGTGAGCTCGTACATAGGGAAGAGATGGCCTATGGCGTCGACCGTGGGATGGCGCCAGTACTCCCTCGGAGTGGGGTTGAGCCAGACGCTGTACTCATAGTGGTTTTTGATGCGCTTGAGCCAGT
>JADGQN010000195.1 GCA_017881765.1 Syntrophobacterales bacterium
CAGGTCTCTTGCCATAAATGTTGAGGGTCCGTTTCCCGCGGATACCCTGTTTCACAAGATCGATTGCGACGCGTATATCGCCATGTATCACGACCAGGGACTCATCCCGGTAAAAACGATGAACTTTGCAAAGACAGTCAACATCACCCTCGGTTTGCCCTTCATAAGGACGTCTGTCGGCCACGGGACCGGCTTCGACATAGCAGGCACGGGTAAGGCTGACCCGACCAGCTTCATCGAAGCGTACAGAACTGCCGAGCGCATGCTGGCCGCAAGTTCCTAAGAGGCTACATGTCACCCGACCCGCAACAACTCAGTCCTTTTCACCGCTTTATTCACAAGATAATCGGGGCACCTAAGGATGTCGAGGACAAACACATCTGGCACAAAATATCCCTCATTCCGATCCTCGCGTGGATAGGCCTCGGCGCAGACGGGCTTTCTTCATCCTCATACGGTCCTGAAGAGGCTTTCAGAGCCTTGACCCATCACACGTATCTCGCCATCCTTCTGGGCCTCGCTACCGCGTTCACCGTTATCGTCATCGCATACGCATACTCCCGTATCATCGAACATTTTCCGCACGGCGGCGGCGGCTACATCGTAGCAACGCATACAATAAGCGAAGGGGCTGGAGTCATCTCCGGATGCGCGTTGCTTGTCGATTACATGCTGACCATTACCGTCTCCCTCGTTTCGTGCGGTGATGCACTTTTCAGTTTCTTACCCCTGCACTTTCAACACTATAAAGTGCCTTGCGTCGTCTGCCTGATCGTACTCCTCGTCTTCGTAAACCTGCGAGGCGTCAAGGAATCGGTCACGCTCCTGGCCCCTATCTTCATTACCTTCGTGGTGACACATTTAATTCTTCTCGGTTACGGACTGCTCAGCCACGCACCCCAAATAGCAAATGTGGCGAATGAGTTCCATGCAAGCTTCCAGGGAGATATGAGGACCATAGGAGGCTTGGGTATTCTCGCTATCTTTCTGCGAGCCTTCTCTCTTGGAGGCGGGACGTATACCGGCCTCGAGGCGGTCTCAAACGGCATGCAGATCATGCGAGAGCCAAGAGTCCATACAGGTAAGAAAACCATGGCCTACATGGCCGCATCCCTCGCATTTACGGCCGGCGGCCTTTTCTTCTGCTATCTTCTCTTCGACATAAAGCCGACGAACGGGAGAACGATGAACGCGCTCCTTGCTGACACCATGTTCGGCGCATGGCCTTTAGGTTACTGGCTGGCGTTGATTACCATTCTTTCTGAAGGAGCTCTTTTGATCGTTGGCGCACAGGCCGGGTTTATTGATGGTCCGCGCGTAGTGGCAAATATGGCAGTCGACTCATGGTTTCCAAGAAGGTTTGCCGCACTGTCGGAGCGCCTCACCATGCAGAACGGCGTGCTGGTGATGGGCGTGGCAGCTCTCGTTCTGCTCATTTATACGCACGGCTCGGTCTCCGCACTTGTTGTCATGTACTCTATCAACGTGTTTCTCACCTTCTCCCTTTCACAGTTCGGCATGGTGCGCTTTTTTGTCACAAACCGGGACAGGCAACCCAAATGGAAGCAGCACATCATCGTGCATATCGTCGGATTGATTCTTTGTCTCACTATCCTTGTCATCACCGTGTACGAAAAATTCGAAGAGGGTGGCTGGCTGACGCTGCTCATAACATCGGTCTTCATAGTATTCTGTTACCTGATCCGTGGTCACTATGTAAAGGTCAGGAACAGCGTGAAAAGGCTTGAGGAGATAGTTGAAGATATACCTGCCGCCGCTCCGTACAACGAGCAGCCGGTTGACCCGAAAGAAACGACGGCGGTGCTCCTCGTAAGCGGTTTTAATGGATTCGGGATACACACGCTCCTCTCCATTGTGAGGAGCTTTCCAAATTTTTACAAGAACTACATTTTCGTACAGGTGGCCGAGATCGACTCAGGCTCATTCAAGGGCGTGCAAGAGGTTGAAGCCCTGAAGGAATCGGTGAGACAGGGCCTGGAGAAATATGTGAAGATCACCCGGAAACACGGGCTTCCCGCCGACTACAGGATGGACGTCGCGACCGATGTGGTAGGCGCTGCAACGCAGGTCTGCGAGTCGATTGTACGGGAGTTTCCAAGGGCCACCGTGTTCACCGGAAAATTGGTCTTCCGTCACGAAGGGTTCTTCAACAAATTCCTGCATAACGAAACGGCTTTCGCAATCCAGCGCCGGTTACAGTGGGATGGGATTACCACGGTGATCCTGCCAATCCGTGTCGACATGTGATACCGCTTTGCCTTCAAGCGCCTACCTTCGTTGCCCTTCAGCCTGTTCTTACTCGACGTACCTCCGGGTACGCCTGCGTAGCCCAGGCCTCGGCGCGCCTCGGTATCCATCTTGAATGCAAAGCGGTATGACCGCATCGCGCAACGAATGGACAGCGTCTGCTCTTTTTCTTCTTTACTGCTGATTACTGATTGCTGACTGCTGACTGTTTACTCGTCTCTTTGAGGAACAGCCTGAAGCCTTTTCCGCGGTCATCTTCCACATAGTCGATGGCCACCACTGATGCATTCTTCTGCACCGAGGAGACCGTCGGCTTCGCCATCAGGAAGTTTATTCCCTCTGCCTCAAAACTCTCATCGTTCTCTTTTGATTCATCCAGAATCAAGCCCAGCTTGGGCCCGCATCAGCCACCCGTGTCGAAAGTAACCCTCACCTTCTTAGTCGCGGCTCCGGGTTCACCTATTGCCTGCCTGAACGCGTCTGCTGCCCGTTTGGTAACCTCAATCATACTTATACCTCCTTACTCAAGACCTTTTCCGGTCAGTATTTTCAGTATCTCAAGGTAACGCGCCCGTGCTTTCTCGACAATCTCCGGCGGAAGTTCCGGGCCGGGATAGGTCTTGTCCCAGTCGAGCCCGTTGAGATAATCCCGTATGATCTGCTTATCGTAACTCTCCTGGGAACTGCCCGGTTTATACTCTTTGGCAGACCAGAACCTCGACGAGTCAGGCGTGAGCATCTCGTCAATCACCTTGAGCTTTCCATCGATTATGCCGAATTCAAACTTGGTGTCGGCAATCAGGATACCTCTGCCCTCCGCCACGCCACTCGCCTTCTCGAATATCCCGATACTCACGTCCCGCAGTTGTTCCGCAAGCGACTGACCCACGAAAGTCCGCAGGTCAGCGAAGCACATATTCGTGTCGTGGCCCACCTCAGCCTTAGTGCTCGGGGTGAAGATGGGCTCCGGGAGCCTCGCCGACTCCACAAGATTTGGTGCGAGCGTTACCCCGCAAATGTTGCCCGTCTCCCTGTAGTCCTTCCAACCGGAACCCGCAAGGTACCCTCTCACCACACACTCAGCGGGCACCGTCTTCGCCTTCTTGACGATCATACTCCTGCCCCGCAGCTGATTCCGGTACTGCTCCAGGGGTGCAGGATACTTCTCCACGTCTGTCTCTACCAGATGGTTCTCAATGATCCCTTCCATCTCGCGAAACCAGAAAAGAGAGAGTTGCGTCAAGACCCTGCCTTTGTCCGGTATTGCCGTGGGCAGCACAACGTCAAAGGCGGAGACCCTGTCTGTCGCCACAATCAGCAACTGTTCTCCCAGGTCATACACGTCGCGCACCTTTCCCCGTCGCGGTGGAGACAGAAGAGGAAACTGCGTCTGCCAGAGCACCTGCTCCATGACCCCTCCTTTCATAATCGTGCTATGCCGTCTTCTCAAAGGCGGTCTTGGGAGCCCCGCAGATGGGACAGACCCAGGAATCGGGAACATCCTCGAATGATGTTCCGGGTTTCACTCCCGACGCCGGATCACCCTGCTCAGGATCATAGATATACCCACAAATTGTGCAGACATATTTGGCCATAGTCCCTCCTGTTTTCTCCGCCGGTTTCTCGGCAGCACTCTCTTCTTTCACGTAGGTCGGCGCGGTCCTGGGTGCCTTTCCGCCCTTCATCCTGTGGAAATATTCATACGTCATCGGTCTACCTTCCTGCAGAACCACCGCATCGACGATCTTACCGATGAAGATAGTGTGCGTCCCCACATCCATGCTACCGACAACTTCGCATTCCAAGTAGCTGAGCGTATTGTCGAGCACGACGGGAGCGCCGGTAACACCCATCTTATAGTTCACTGTTGCAAGCTTGTCGATGTCCCGACCTGATTTGAAACCGAAAAGGCCTATGAAAGGCATCGGTGTCTCTTCCGGCAGAATCGAAACCGTGAATGCCTTTCCTGCCTGGATGTACTCATGGGTCAGGTTCTGCTTGTTGATGCTCACCGAGACCGTGGGCGGCTCAGACGTGATCTGGAATACCGTGTTTACTATCTGGCCGTTAAGCCTGCCATCCTTTGCCGCGCAGACAATATACATACCGTAGCTGCACTTCTGAAGAGCCACTCTATCCATCCATTCTCCTTATCGTCTACCTTGTTGCCGCGGCATGGCAGATGATTTAACAAATATGAATTTCACGGGCTCGCCTGTGAACATTTATCTAGCGAGCCCCGTCAATAGAACTCCTCAAGCATACCGTCAACACGAGGAAATAAAGGCTCCTGTCTTACGAGCGGCTTTTCCCGGAGCACCGGGACCTTCTCCTCAAAAACAGGCCGTTGGTTTCTGTACAGCACACCTAAAGGTATACGTTCGCCGAATTCCATGGCCCTCCTGAAGGCCTCAACGCGATCGCTCGGGTCATACGTTGACTCAACCGGGTAGCAGCGCTTCTTATACCAGTCATACGTGTTAACCTTGTTGAAGGTGACGCATGGCTGGAAAATGTCAAGCAGGGAGAAGCCCTGATGGTTGATCGCCTCTTTCATCAGCTCTTTCAGATGATCAATGTCACCCACATACCCTCGGGCAACGAAACTGCAATCCATGGCAACTGCCAGCACCATCGGGTTGAAGGGCTGCGAAAGGGCGCCGAAAGGCTGCGTGTTCGATACGGTGCCCTCCAGGCTCGTTGGCGAAGCCTGTCCTTTGGTGAGCCCGTAAATCTGATTATCATGCACAAACAGTGTCAGATTGACATTCCGTCTCATCGCATTCAGAAGGTGGTTCCCGCCTTCGCCATAACAATCTCCGTCACCACAGAATACAAAAACAGGCATGGCGTGGTTGGCCAGCTTCAAACCGGTCGCAACGGGAAGACTCCTCCCGTGCAAGCCGTTAAAGGTATTGCACCTGACGTAGTGTGGAAACTTCCCTGCCTGGCCTATTCCGGAGACAATGGTAAACTGATGGGGTGCGAGGTCAAGCTCGACCATTGTCTGCTGGAAGGCTTTACGAATGCCGAAGTTACCGCAGCCGGGGCACCATGCCGGTGTCCGGCCTTCATACTCCTGCAAGGTATGCATCGATCTCTCCTGATAAACTTTCCACGGTAAACGGACGTCCGTCATACTTCAGGATATTGGCATCAAACGTGTACCCTGTTTCCGACCGCATCAGGGATGCAAACTTTCCCATAGCGTTCTGCTCGACACAGATCGTCCTCTTCGCGCCCCGGAGGAGCGCAAGGTAATCCAATTTTTGCGTACCCGGAAAAGGATATATCTCGCTGAAATGGAGCATCGCCGCATTGCGCGCCGAAAGCCTTTCAACAACCTCCTTCAACACACCGTACGTCGAGCCCCAGCCAACAAGAACAACCTCGGGTTTGTCGCTCCCATAGACCGTGGGTGGTTCGATCTCAGTTTTAATGAGCGGCATTTTTTTCAGTAGTCGCTTTTGGACCATGGCGCGTCTCATCTCTGCGTCCTCGACGATATGGCCCTCTTCGTCATGCTCATCGCTGTCCGTGACAACAAGGTGCGGCCCATCTCCGGGGATGCCGAGAGGAGATATTCCGCTGGCCGTCAAGGCGTGTCTCTTATACGACTGAAGGTTCCGAAAAGTCTCACCACGCAGCCTGTAATCTGTATTCCGTAGCTCCTCTAGATTAAGCGTCTCGTAGGACCAGCTTGAATCCGCGAGGTACTGGTCGCTCAGCACAAGGGCGGGAATCTGGTATTTCTCCGCAAGATCAAACGCTTTGTTTGTCAGGTGGATGGCCTGCTCAGGCGTACCCGGTGCGAAAATCACCCGTGGAAATTCTCCATGACCGGCGTAGAGAGCAAAGAGCAGTTCCCCCTGTTCGGTGCGTGTAGGTAATCCGGTCGCAGGCCCCGGTCTCTGGGCTAGGCCAATCACAATAGGCGTCTCTGTCATGCCCGCGAGGGAAAGCCCCTCTACCATCAGCGCAAAACCGCCACCGGAACTCGCGGTCATGCTCCTCACTCCACCAAAGGAGGCGCCGAGCGCCATGTTGATGGCCGCAATTTCGTCCTCCGCCTGCTCCACCACGATGCCGTACTCAAGGGCTTTTCCCGCCACAAAGCTGAAGATACCTGTTGACGGGGTCATTGGATAAGCCGAGTAGAATTTACACCCTGACAGCACCGCGCCAAGACCGATGGCTTCATTTCCTGCAATGAGCAGCTTCCTCTGCCCGCCGGGCGGCAGAGCGAACGCGCATCGCGAGCAGTTACGGGTTGCCGATTCATGACCGGCCACCACAAGGTCGAGGTTCGCCTTGATAACATGCTCATCCTTCTTTTTCAGCTCTCCCCTGATCACCTCACGGGCGATCCCCAGGTCCATGCCCAGCATGCCCAGCACTGCACCAGTAGCGACCGTGTTCGCCATGATCTTGCTTCCACCCTGCTTGATCGCCATATCCGTAAACGGCACGTCGAGAAATGCAGGTTTCTCAACCTTCTCCCCCAGAGCGGCTGAGTCGTAAACAACCATGCCATCAGCGGAGAGTTCTTTCTCGTGAGCGATGATACTCTGACGGTCGAGGGCAACGAGGATATCTACAATATCCCGGGAGGCTGTGACCGGCCGGTCGGCAAGCCGTATCTGAAGGAAATTGTGTCCGCCCCGGACGCGCGACTCATAATCCGGGTGGCTGAAAACGTGGTATCCGGCCCTCGTAAAGATCTTTGACAGAATGGCGCCGATGGTATCGACACCTTGCCCCGCCTCACCGCCGATCTTTATCGTGTAATCCAAGGGATTTCCTCCGGAAGGTTGAGAGAATCTCGACGCCGCGACCGTCCTCGCTATGGCAAAGTACAGTCTAAATCTCCGTTATCGGCTTGTCAAGACAGCGTGAGGACCACCGGCATGGCCGGTTCGAGGACCACTGCGTTCGAGGCAACAGACAGAGTACTTTTGCCTCAAGTCGCCAAAGGCGGCGCTCCTCAAGGGAGCGCAGCTCCCGGTCCTCAAGGAAACGAAGTTTCCGGTCCTCAAGCTGCCGAAGGCAGCGGTCGTCTCCGTGGACAAGTCGTCCGCCAAATATTAAACTAATTGCGAGGCCACAGCCGCATGTCCACATACCGCATAGTTTTCTTTCTCATAATCACCATGGCCCTCTTCTTGAGCATGGGCGGCATGCTCCGCGGGGACGATCGCGAACCGCTCGATTATAGACTGGAAGTCTCTATTGATGTTCACTCATCGAAGATCCAGGGTGTTGCATCCATAAGGCTGAAGGCGGGAGAAAAGATCCTCGTACAAAGAGGACCGCTGCGCATTCGCAACATGCAGCTCGGTGGAAAGACCCTGAAGACGCCCCCGGAGGAAGAGGTCTTACCGATCACGGCTACGCGGCCGGGGATACTCAGGATCTCGTACGAGGGACTCTTCTTGCCCCGCAAAGAAACTACCGACCGCGAGCATCTCGAATATACAAGCCTTATAAGTGACAAAGGGATATCCCTGACGGGCATCTGGTATCCTAGGATTCTCCGTCTCTGCCGATACCACCTGACAGCGACGCTACCGGAGGGTTTTGAGGCTGTATCCGAGGCAGAGGTCATCCAAAAACAGGTGCACGGGGAAAAGGCAACTTTCACGTTTCAATTTTCATACCCACTTGACGAGATGACGCTCGTGGCGTCGGATCGCTACAAGGTGCAGAAGGACCGATTCGTAAACGTCGACATTTTTACCTATTTCTTTCCGGCGGATGCAGACCTGGCGCCGACGTACATCGAACAGACAAAAAGATACTTGAAACTTTACGGAGAGATGCTCGGCCCATACCCATACAAGCGGTTCTCCGTGGTTGAAAATCTGCTCCCCACAGGCTTTTCCATGCCCACCTTCACGCTGCTCGGCCAGGATGTTGTCCGGCTGCCGTTCATACCGGAGACTTCGCTGGGCCACGAGGTGCTCCATCAATGGTTCGGCAACCTTGTCTACATCGACTATGCAAGAGGCAACTGGGCTGAGGGGCTGACCACTTACCTGGCGGATCATCTCTTTGAAGAAAGAAAGAACGCAGGCCCTGCTTATCGCAAGTCGCTTCTTATTGATTATCAGAGCTACGTACACGAGGATAACGAGTTTGCACTCGCCGACTTCAGGGGCAGGACAGATAATGCATCGAAGGCGATCGGCTACGGCAAGGCTGCCATGATATTCCACATG
>JADGQN010000196.1 GCA_017881765.1 Syntrophobacterales bacterium
GGCATCATCTCGCATGGACCGGCGGATGGACTCCCGGATGGAAGAACGGGCACTGTCGACCCGGCTATCGACTTAGAGGCCGACCTTCCTCCCCTCACTCTCATCATGCGCCTTGAGGGCATGTGGTGCCCGACCTGCGCATGGCTGATCGAGGAGGTGCTTCGGAGGACGTGCGGTGTGCTGGAGCCCTGCGTCTCTTTCCTCTCTGATACGGTTCAGATGAAGTACCTTCCTCACGTACTAAGCCCCTCAGAGATCACCGCGAAAATCGCGCGGCTCGGCTATCGGGCATCTGGCCTTTCGGAGGCCAGGTCCAATGCGTCCGGGAAAGACGACTTGCTCGCCCGCCTGGGCGTATCGGCGATTCTGAGTGCCAACGTGATGATGGTTTCGTGCGCCCTTTACTTTGGTTTTTTTCGTGACCTGTCATCTGCGGTGATTGGTTACTTCTCGTATCCCTTGCTGGCGATAGCGACGCCGGTCGTTTTTTACAGCGGATTTCCCATCTTGCGGAAAGCCGCAGCGGGCTTAAGATATGGTAAGACGTCGATGGACACCTTGATCTCAATGGGTATTCTGGCAGCCTATTTCTACAGCATCCTTCAGATGACAAGGGGAAGCATCCACCTCTACTTTGATACAGCCTGCATGCTTGTGACCCTGGTACTGGCGGGGAAATATATTGAGACGTGGGCTCGGCAGAGGGTTTCCGCGGGTATTGTGGAACTCTGGGACCTCGCCAATCAGAAGGTCCGACTGCAAACGCCTGGCCGGGAAGAGTGGGTGGGTTCCGATGCAGTCAAGCCGGGAGATCGCTTTCTGGTCTATTCCGAAGAGCGTATCCCGGTCGACGGTCGGGTCGCGGAAGGAACGGGATTGCTTGATGAGTCGATTGTCACGGGAGAGTCGAGACCGCTGCGCAAGGGGCCCGGGGAAGACGTGATGGCGGGCAGTCTATTGAAAGATGGAGAGCTCGTGTTGACAGCCACTCGTGTGGGCTCGGAAAGCTCCCTGCAGCAGATGGTCACCCTCATGCGGGAAGCCCTTGACAGAAAGGTCCCGGTCGAGCTTTTGGCGGACCGGATCACTGCCTTCTTCGTGCCTGCGGTGCTTATCATCGCCGCCATCGCCGCACTCTTCCTGCTCGTCCGCAACGTGCCTGCCGACGAGGTCCTGTTACGGTCCCTGACCGTTCTTTTGATTTCGTGTCCCTGCGCTCTCGGGATTGCGACGCCGCTGGTGAAGGTTGCGATGCTCGGGATCGGCCGTTCAAAGGGCCTTCTTATCCGTGACCCCGAGGCCCTGGAACGCGCAAGGGAACTCGACGTGCTGCTCTTTGACAAAACCGGAACAATAACGGAGGGCAATTTTGCCCTGCAGAGCGTGATCACCGAAGGGATCCCGGAAGGAGAGGTGTTATCACGGTTGGCTGCCCTGGAACTAGAATCTTCTCATTTTCTGGCCAGGGAGATCGTACGCCGCGCGCGCCGTTCAGGGACGACCATCGGTGAGGCTGAACAGGTAGAAGAGGTTCAGGGCCGCGGAGTGAAAGGAGTTATTGGGAATGATACGGTCATAGTCGGGAATCGCAGCTTCATCACAGAGCAGCGGATGGCGCTACCGGCTACCTTCGATGGCGCAGCAACAATCTGGCAGAGGCAGGGAATGACCGTCCTCTTTTTCGGATGGGAAGGTGACGTTAAAGGCATCCTCGTTTTTGGCGATCCGGTGAAAGAGGGCATCCGTGAATTGGTGACTCGGCTCCACGCCCGAGGCATCGCGTCGTGGCTTGTCTCAGGAGACGCGGAGGAGACAACGGCTGCCGTGGCGGCATTCGTCGGCATAGAAGAGTGCCGTGGACAGATGCTCCCCGCGGAGAAGGCCCAACTTGTCGTATCGTTGAAATGTGCGGGCCGCAAGGTAGGCGTGGTCGGGGACGGACTGAACGATGCGGCTGCCCTTGCCCGGGCCGACGTGGGGTTTGCGCTCGGTGTCGGGAGCGATCTTATCCGGGAAGCATCCGGCATAGCGATTTTGGCCTCTGAACCCGGAAGGGTTCTCGATGTACTCGATTTGTCACAGCTCGCCGCAAAGACCATCCGGCAGAATCTACTCTTTGCCTTTCTGTATAATGTCACGGCCATACCACTTGCCGTGAGCGGTTTGCTCAACCCGCTTATCGCGGTAGTGGTTATGTTCGGGAGCAGCTTCACGGTCATCGGAAATGCGCTCCGCATCACGAAGATGAAGCAGGCAGCCCATGTGCCTGACCAGCGCCTGCGGGTTTCGGAAGCCGGTGCAGGAGGGATTGCATGAAGAAGGCTGGTATGCCGACCCGCGCATTTTTCTCCAACGTGAAACTTTTTCTGGCCCTTTCTCGCACGACACATGGGCTTCTGGATCTCGCCACGCCCGCATTATCGGCGCTGCTCTGGCTCGGCGCATTTCCTTCTCCGTGGATCGTGGCCGTTGGGCTTCTGACCGCTTTTTCAGGATACACTGCCGTGTATGCGCTTAATGACCTGGTAGATTACAGGACCGATCTGGAGCGCGTGAGAACAGGCCTTCTCAAAGATGCAGGTGATTATCTGGACACGGTTTTCGTGCGCCACCCCCTGGCCCGGGGGTCTCTCAGCTTTCGAAAGGGACTCGTCTGGGCAGCCTTCTGGGCCGTCTTGGCGCTGATAGGCGCTTCCTTGCTCGGTCCGGTCTGTGTCGTGCTTTTTCTTGGCGGCGTCATGCTGGAGGCTATCTACTGTCTTATGCTGAAAGTAAGCCATTTGCGCGTGCTCGTGAGTGGCCTTGTCAAAACCCTTGGAGGTATCGCGGCTGTGTTCGCGGTCGACCCGACACCATCCCCTCTCTTCATCCTCCTTCTGTTTTTGTGGCTCTTTTTTTGGGAGATCGGTGGGCAGAACCTGCCCGCTGACTGGCACGACATAGAGGAAGATTCCGAACTGGGACACAGGACCATCCCTGTCCGATGTGGAGCCAGGGCCACATCCGCGCTTATTCTCTTGTCTCTACTTATGACTGTCGGTCTCGGTACGTACCTGCTGTCCACCGCGACCGGTCAGTTTTCCATCTTTTGTACGGGAGGCAGTTTCTTGATCGGGTTGTATCTTTTGGTTCAACCCGCGCATCAGGCATGCCGTAGTGAAGCGGCGATCGACGTTGATGCACTCTTCGCGAAGGCAAGCCTCTATCCGCTTGCTTTGCTTGCCCTGCTGCTGGCGCACATGATATCCTCACAGGCAGCGAAGTAATTACATGAAAGAGATCGATTCAGAGACCCTCTCCAGGAGTAACGGCAAAGAGGGAAACCCCGTCTATATTGCCCACAAGGGCAGGGTAATAGACGTCAGCAAGAGCAAGCTATGGCAGACGGGCGTCCATATGGGGAGGCACGCCGCGGGGACTGATCTCACCGCGGAGATAGGAGCTGCTCCCCATGGCCCCGAGGTATTGGACCGTTATCCGGAGATAGGATCTTTGGTAGCATCGGTGCCCGCGGAGCGGCCCATGCCTGCCTTCCTGGCCAGGCTGCTTTCCCGCTATCCTTTTTTCCGTCGCCATCCACATCCCGCCACGGTTCACTTCCCTATTGCCTTCATGGCAGCAGCTTCAGGATTCTATGTGCTCTACCTTGTGACGGGCGCGGCGTCATTTGAAGTCACGGCGGTTCACTGCCTCGGGGCAGGAATCCTCTTTGCTCTGCTGGCGATGAGCACAGGTCTTTTCACCTGGTGGCTCAATTACATGGCGAAGCCTGTGCGCCAGGTGACGATCAAAATAGTCCTCTCCTGTGCCATGCTCGCTGACGCAGTCGCCGCCTTTATTTGGCGTATATCGAATCCCGATATTCTGAACCAGCTCAATGGAATCGGCGCCATCTATCTTCTTCTCGTTCTGGCTCCCGGTCCGCTTGCCCTCGCCATCGGCTATTTCGGCGGGACGCTCACGTTTCCGTTGGAGAAGAAGTGAAACGGTTGACGGGTTGACTCGTTGACTAGTTGATTCGTTAAGACCCTCTGCCGTCTTCTCCTTTACAGCCAGCCATTTGGACCACCCACCTCCCTTCTTTCACCTAGAAGACTTGCCTCACTTAACTTTTGTGTACCGCTGTTACTCACCGCCCGGTGCGTAACAGCTCGTGCGGCAAACATTAGGGGTCTATGACGCCCGTTCACAAGGCCCGTTTGGGCAACAGGCCGTCCATCCTTGAAGTGATCTAATGCCTGAGCTTTATCACGGCACGACCAACGCCGCTTATCAGCAAGGGGACGGGATGGAAGTTCCATGCATACAATTTTCCCGGTTTCGCTCCGCCGCGAGTCAAACGACCAGGAATACGGAGCGTACCGAGTATGCAATCTTTTGCGCAGCCAACGTCAGCACCGGATAATTATCTTACAGATTCTTTCGGGCTCCTTCTCTTCAACCCATACCGATACCAGCAATCGTTCTTTACAGGCGCGCAGGACAACTTCGCCGATTGCTTTTTCACGGCTTCTGAAGAGATGCTTCTCCGAACATGAATCCGAGCACGAAGAGAGAACGAATCCTTCGAAATCGCCGAAACAGTCGTACATCACCTCACACACCTTGCCGGTTTGTTCGCGTTTCTCCTTATATATGCCCACGACAGGAACGCCTTGCAGTGAAGGCTTGATTTCCGACGAATTTCCTCCGAGTCCGTCGACCCTCGCGGCCACGTACGAAATGTAGCGCTGCAGCACCGGATACCACCTGTTTGCCGGAGACATCGCCTGCAGCCTCCACTTCAAAATTGCCAGCGTGTTCTCCTCGGGGAAGAGAATCACCTCTCTTGTACTCACCGGTATTTTTATCTGGAATGTGCCGACAATGTATCTCCAGTTTCGCATCCACTTTCGATTGGATGCCGCTGCCCCTTCCGACCTGGCGAGAACAGCGACCTCTCTGTTTTGCCTTGTCGTTATCCTTCTGACCACAATGTTGAACTCCTGCCCTTTCTTCACCGTCGTGGGGAGATCTACCGTAAACAGTCCGGCAAAATTCTGCCCTGAACCGGTTGGAATGGGGACATAGGTCACCCCCTTGGTGACTTTGCACTGGACGGTATTATGGTCAGGCGCCGAAAGCAGATGGGTGTTGTATAATTTTGAGGCAAGTTTCAGGACCTCCGCTGTATCCACCTGGGGCCAATAAATACTCGCGATACTCCCCACCGGCGTATGTCCCCAGTCGATCATCAGTTCGTCCGGGTAGTCCAGTAAAGCCCCGGCAGTTTTGGCAACGGGAAGGCTCGGGCGGAGGTCGAACGTTTGAGGTATGCGATGTGTGGCAGCGATGCCGGGATTGTCGGAATGCGTTACTTGAAGATTGCGCTGAGACAGTTTATCGGAATTTTCCGGGTTCATCGTTATTCCGTTGGAGTTGATGATCGGAGCGTCGTCATAGGCGATCTGAGCCACGATGCAATGGTGCGTCCCGTTCAGCAACGCCTGTACCGGTGAACCATTGACGATATTGGCTGGATCGTATATGTTCAGGAAGCAGCCGAAATACGCCCAAGTGCTGTCGCCGGAAGTTATTTCTATTGTGCGATTATTAATACCGTTCGACCTGTACTCCGGGTTGTTCGGATCGGTGAAATCCGGACTGTTCCCCGTAGCGAAGAACGGCATGGTATGACTATCCATCGCCGGCAGCGGTGAAGCCGGCAGATTGCTCGAGTCAAGGTTGCTCAAATACGTCGAACCCGGCTGATAATCGGTATCGGCCGATTGGGTGCTCCACAACCGGAAGAAAACTTTCGCGCCCTGGGCTTTAGAACCCGATGTGCCCCTGAGACGCACCCTCGCAATCGCAAAATTGTAATTGTTGGCCACCACCGGTGGAAAGAATGATTTGAGACTGTATGGGGTTACGGATGAATCGCCCGTCAGTGCCCCCGATTGACCCGGAAGAAGCGAATTGAACGGATCGGAACCGGAAGGATTGTTATAACTGGTATTCAGAAACGCCAGAAGGTTCTGAATGTAGTCGTAAGCTCCTGAGATGCTGTCGGAGCCGAACACCGGTCCGCCCGCCACCGGTGTATTGTTGATTGCAGGAGCGGCGGTGAACACGCGCAAATCCTGACTTAACCAAAAGACATTGTCCTGTGTGGGATCGACATTGGTGAAATAAGGATCTGCGCCGCTAATCAATTCAAACAGTGTTGCCGCACTCACCGGAGTGCCCCCTATCGTCATCGACGCGTTCAGCACTTCCTGGAGCGCAGGATCGCCCGAGTTCGGGAAAGAGGTCAAAGCCGCCGAAGTGAATTGAATATCGAACGGGAACCGGATCCTCTGCGGCGTATAAAGATCCCCGGGGAGTTCGTACTCGGGGGCCGAACCGTTCGGCGTGATGGTGACCCCGCTCAAAGCGTTAAACGATCCGGATAACACGGGTGTTAAGGGGCTCGCCTGGTCGATGGAGAGCTGATCGATGGTGAATCCTTCCAGTACAACCCAGAATGCATTTGAGAACTTGCCGCCTGCAGATGCTATCACATCAGTCACTTCATCCTTGCCGAAGGTGCTTTTATCGGTGACAAAATACACATCCTGCGTGATGTTTCTGTAACAGAGATACACATCGCCGCCGGGGGAGTCGTTGCTTACGATCACACAGTGCTGACCGTTATCCGTAACATCGTTATCGGCCTGCCAATTAAGGGTAGCATCCGTGTCTATTATGGTGGGTGTCGTAGCGGTGCGGACTTTTATCTCGATATCATGAAATGCCGTCAGCGCCGTATCCGGATAGTCGGTGAAGGCCTTGAATCCGTAGCATTCCAGGGTTGCATTTGCCCAGTGGAGCTCGTCGATATTAGTGACGGTCAGATCGGCAGAAGAAAAGCCGGCGAAGGAAGAAAGATAGCTGAAAGAAGTACCCGATTGTCCTGTCAGCGTCATGATGCCCTGCAGAACGTCCCCCGGGTTGACCTGAACCAGACTGCCGTGCAAAGCCAGCCCTCCCTGGCCATCAACATACCAGTTGGTTATGGACCAATATTTCCCTCCGCCCGCCGGAGAAGATCCCCATTGGAGAACAGGTTGAAGAATAAATGGTCCGCCACTGGTTTGCTGAATGCCGTTAAAGAGATAAACAAGCTCGCCGTTATCCGTGGCAGGAGCGGGCGGAACAGCCCAGCTGGCGCTGAAATAGCTGATGGGGTTTCCGCTGCTGTTTGTCCATTCCGAATTGAGGATCCATCCGTCGGTAATGGGTGCGGGGCCAGGGATTCCCCTTTTTTTCTCTGCCGGTTTGACCCGCAAAATGCGCTTTGCAGCTTTTTCGAGGGGTGCTCTGCGTACTTCCCCCAAATCCTTTACGACCTTTCCGGTTTCCGTATGTATTATTTTAAGCGTGCCTCTCTCTCCACTGATATGCTGCCCGGGTTCTACGAAATGAACGTTTGATTTCGGTCTCCAACCGCCCGGGGTAAGAACAAGCTCATCCTTCTCATTTTTCTGATCAGGCCCTGTTTTTGGTGTTAATTTTGCCATAAGAACCTCCTTTTTTCTATGTCTGCTCGCTATTTTCCTCTTTTCGGCTACCGGGTGCTTGCTCTTTTTAACCACTTACAGCTGCCTCCTGTTAATACGGTGATTACTTCTCCTCATCCTGTTTCTTCTTTTTTCCCGAGGTCCCGGCACCGGAACGACCCTTCTTCGGTCTCGCAGACTCCGCTTCCGGTATCTTACCCAGATCCTCGATGACCTTACCGGTTGCCGTGTCAATTATTTTCAGCCTTCCCCCCTTACCGTCGATGTGCTGGCCAGGTTCTACATGATGTACCTTTGATTTTGGCCGCCACCCTCCCGGCGTACGGACAAGTTCATCTTTTTCGGTTTGTTTACCTTTTCTTTCGGGAGGTACTTTACCCATGGAGATTTCCCTTCCTTCCCCTCGGGGGGTTGGTTTTTCGGGTCGGCCTCTTTCTAAGAGTTATATCTGTTAGTACTAATACTAAAGGTTATATCCATTAATGCTGTTGTCAAGGTCAAGCACAAGGACCACAAGGCGGCAGGCTTAGCTCAAAGAAGTGTACCAAAAGCTGAAGCGACGCATGCATGATGCGATCCCGGAGCAGGACGCCTACCTCCGAGTTCCCTATTCAACACCTTACTGGTTGACTTTTTGCCAAGAAGATGGTCTGACAATAGGCGGAATTGCGCGCATGGCGCCTATTCCTGCACGGACGAAGCCGAAACAATCATGGGGGCATTCATCAGAGAGACCGCCGGACGAATCAACCCACCCATCGGCTGATTCGGGTCATCAAGGGGGGGATAGATGGACACATCACTCGAACTGCTGGCACCAGCGGGCAACGCCGAAATCGGTATGGCCGCCATCGATCACGGGGCAGATGCCGTGTACATCGGCGCCCCGAAATTCAGCGCCAGGGCCGATGCCGGAGTGAGCGTCGA
>JADGQN010000197.1 GCA_017881765.1 Syntrophobacterales bacterium
AGATGGGAAACCCTGATGCCGGGGGGAATGCGGGATAGGAGCCCTTTCTTGCCATACCGCTCACCTGACACGAGGAACTCAGGTACATCGACGATCACCTTGTCAGGCTTCAAATGGGTATACACCTGCCCATGCTCGAGCCTTATAGGGCGGTTGAAGTCACTCTCGTCTCTCCTGATCTTTGCAATCACAAGATAACGGCGTGTACCGGCAGGCCTCCCGGCTCACGCCGTTGTTTTAAAAGCGGTAGCTGAGCCCCGCCAGGAAGACGTCGCTGTCACGGTCGTGGTCAGTGATAATCCGGCTCCAGGAGCCGCGCACCGCAAAGTGCTCCAGGAAGCGGACACTGGCCGAGAAGCTTGCAGCCCAGTCAAGCTTTGTCTTATCATCGCTTCCCTGCTGGAACTTATCGTGTGCCAGATAGGGACCAAAGCCCGCGCTGAGCGTCAAGTGGGCCGTGAAGAACGGATGGGTCAGCCAGACCTGGCTCATAAGACCGTAGCGGGCCACAGGCCGGTCGGCACCTTCGTAAAGCCCCGTGGCCGTCCATTCGATGTAGGTGGCAAGACTCCGCCGGTACTCCAAGGCCCAGGAAGGGCTCTGTTCGTTCTTCTGGGTGTTGAGGACGGTTACCCCCCGTGTACCGCAGTAACCTCGTTCTTAAGGGCCCCTGCACCCTCACCGGCCGGCTTTCCGGTTGGCTTCTTATCGGTTCCCAGCTCATACCCGATCCCGATGGTACCCGAGAGCGTATTAAAGCTCCGGTTGGCCGCTAGATAGTTGATGCGCGCCTGGAACAAAAGAGGGCTCAGTGCGTACAAGGTGGCCGTGCCACTGAAAAGTGCTGCCAGCCCGTGCTCATCATGGAACGCACCGTTCGCGTCGCCGTGGGTATCGAAATAGGCGTACGGGCCCACCCCCAGGCCGAAAATAGACGGCATGGTAGGGTGGGTTGGGGGCGGTATGTGTGGTCGTGTCGCCAGGATATGTTTACCACAATTGGGGCAGATGGCGACCCTGAGAAACCCTTCTGGAGTTTGAGAGGTCATGTTTCATTGTACTGAGAAATGCGGCCCGAGTTTCAACGTGATTCCAGGAGCCGAAATAATACCTCTCTTCCCCACTGGTATGATATAATTTTAGGATATGGTAGAAAAGATCATCTCAGGCGGCCAGACGGGTGCTGATAGGGCAGCATTAGACTTTGCCATCAAGCACAACATCCCTCACGGTGGATGGGTACCGAATGGCAGGAGAGCAGAGGATGGGAGGATACCCGATATTTATGAACTCCACGAAATGCCCACGGGTAGCTATCCCGAGAGAACTGAGCAGAATGTCATCCACTCAGACGGCACGGTGATCATCTCACACAGCGTACTCACGGGAGGGTCAGCGTATACGGCGGAGATGGCGAAAAAGCATGGTCGTCCGTGGTTGCACCTTGATATGGAGAAAACCACGGTGGATGAGGCTGCGAAGAGGCTGCGGGGGTGGATTACCGATAACAGTATCAGCGTGCTCAATGTGACTGGTCCGCGAGAGTCAAACAATCTAGACATATACCAGGCAACAACGAAGCTATTGCAGACTACCTTTCCATCAGCCTAGATGGTTAACCCCTCCTACCTACGCAAAACGAACCTTTGGTCTATTGCCTTTCGGAACGGACCTGATTATCATCTGAACAGAAGGGCTCTTTAGCATTACCCCTTAAGAAGGGAGCGTCGTAGACCTGTCCGGTGCCACGTGGACTGACGGGTCCCAGTGCGAACGAGGCTCTGTGGGGAGCTGGAAGAGAAAATCAGGTCGATAGGAGGAAAGGACAACCATACGCGCCCTTCCTTCCTTACTGAGTTTTTGTGATTGTTTCCGAAAGTACAATGTTTCTAATCGTATTCAATGATTATCTTGTGTGTTTAGGGCTTGACTTTGATGACAGTATCTGACCCCGCTGTTTTCCCCGAAAATGGGGTTTTGGTTTCTTTCAGGCAGAAGAGCCCTTGAGCAACCCGAGGAAATCCTTAAGGCTCGCCGTGGCGAGACAAGTCGACGTGTCTGCCGCGCCATAGTAAATGCTGAGGAGATCACTCTTTCCATGTAGTGTCCATCCGCATGGAAAGACCACACTGCCCACATCGCCGGTCCGCTCGTAGTGCGTCTCAGGGGCAAAAACCCACGAATCGCTCCTGCAGATGAGGCGCGCAGGGTCCTCGAGATCAAGGAGTGCCAAGCCCAGCCTGTAGAGGCATCCTGCGGCGGTCTGCCTCACGCCGTGGTAGAGAATAAGCCACCCCTCTTCTGTCTCGAGAGGTGGGGGTCCTAATCCGATCCTGTTCGCGTCCCACCAGGCCCCATCTCTGGACTCTATGAGTATCTTATGATCGCCCCAATGTCTCAGGTCGGGGGAGAAGGAGAGCCACATGTGAACTCGGCCCTGCATAAATGCCGTGGCCGGCCGGTGAATCATAGCCCATCTTCCCTTGAAGCGACGGGGAAAGAGAGCTGCATCCTTGTTCTCGGGTGGCATGACCGGCCCCATGCGGCGAAACTTTCGGAAATCATCGGTACAGGCGATGGATACAAGAGGGCCACCCTTTGAGTATGCGGTATAGGCGATAGCCCATTCGCCAATTTCTTCGAGCCTTGTAATGCGTGCATCCTCGATGCCCCAAACCTCTTCGGGATGATGTTTGGGGTCGGGCGCAAGGGTGGGCTGAGGATCAATCCGCCAGTCTGTGACGCCGTCCGGGCTTCTGGTTGCGGTAAGGTGGGACATACCCGTGCGATCCTCTACACGGACAAGGAGAAGGGTCTCCTCACCGACCAGTGTGGCTGCGGGGTTGAAGACGGAGTTGGCGGGATACGGCCACATGGACGCGTCGAGGATGGGGTTTCCCGGATGGCGGTGTATGAGTCGATGGGTTTGAGTCTGCACCTTCGTTCCCCCCTCGTATGACTAGAATTCCAGCGGAAGTTCCACAGGTCTCATCGTCAGCTTTGCCTCACGGGCCAGCCGGTATGCCTCTTCGTATTGGACGGCCACCTTGTCCCAGGAGACAACATTCTCCAGGTAACGTCTGAGGTTCTCCCCGAGCTCCAGGCGGAGTTTCTCATCGCACGCCAGACGGATCACCTTTGTGCGGAGCATCTCCTTCGTAGTAAAGAGGAGACCGCCCTCGCTCTCGAGGGTCTGGGCCGTCAGCCCCTCCATGGGCGCCGTCGTGATGTAGGGTTTATTCAGGGCGATCACGCGGGCGAGGGTACCGGATTGGGTCTCGTCGAGAGAAGGGATGACAATAAAATCGCATATCGCCATCACCTTGTAGTAAGCGTCCCCTCTCGGGATAAACTCGTAGTAGTGGGCCAGTCCCTTTTCTGAAAGGGTTTCCAGCTCCATTTTGTATTTCTCGTACTCATGAAGGTGGTTGGGATCCCGCATGGCACCGGCGGCAAGGAGGTCCCAATGATCGCCCGTCCGTTCTTTGATTTCGGCCTCGATCCCCTCCCACATGGAGGTGAGGATGTCCCAACGCTTATTCGATTGGATCCATCCGATGAGGCCGACCAGATGCTGCCCGATGTGGGGGAGTTCATCGAGGCCGATCTCCGCGCGAATGCCGGGGATCTCGTGGAGTCCCCACCGTTTGTCCGATCGTGCCCCGTGGGGCACAACCATGATGTTCAGCGGCGTTTTCCAGCCCCTTGCCGAAAAGCTCCAGTCCAGGCGCCACTTCTGATAGTGACACTTGAAGAGTACCACGTCCGCGCCTTCGCAGAGCCTGTATACGAAGTCTGCTTCCGCGTCCCTCATCCGTCCGTGGACTGTGTGGGGCTCGACGACGACGGGCCAGTCACCTAAGGCAATCAGGAGATCGAGGAAGCCCTCGTTTTCATCCCCCTTTCCCCGGTCGTCATAGAACTCGTAGAGGCCGTATTCGTGCTCGATGTGGACCGCGTAGGGTTTCAGTTCCTCCACCTTTTCGGCGACGGGTCTCCACCAGTCATGCCGGGACATGTCGATAAGGGGGAAAACCCCTTCCCCGGCCCCGTCAGCGTGGCTGATGACGAGCACCTCTCGATCCGGATTCTGCTTCTGTATGAACTCCCGGGCCTCCTCGCAAAAGGTGCCTATCCCGCACAGACGGGGAGGATAACTGGAGATCATGACAATGGGACCTTTCTTGTTTAGCCCTTTCATAGTTCAGGCAATCTCCTTTGCTGCAAGAGGCTGAATATCCTGGTACCACACGCGGCTCATGTCCTCCGAATTAGCGGCAGACGTGAGGAATCCTTGCTGGAACATGGCGAGGTTCCCCAGCAGGAATGCGATGGTTGACTCGGCACCCTGGTTCAAGTTAGGGCCATATGGGGTGAGGCCGTCGTAGCAAGCCCCCTGTGTAAAATCATAGAGGGACGCGCCGAGACAATTACGGCCGAAGAACCAGTCGAACGCGGCCTGACCCAATTCAAGATAGCGGGGCTCTTTTGTGATCTCATAGGCAAGCACATACGTCTCGACCGCGTAGCCCGCATCCACCGGTTGCTGGTCAAAAAGGCTCTTTTCCTTTCCCTTTTGGTACCAGTCGACGTTGCCGACAAAATCGAAGTGTTCTCCGGTATAGGTGAGACGGGTGAGGAAATCGAGGCTCTCCAGCGCGACCGTCCGGTAGATCTCGTTGTTCAGGACCTTATATGCCAGGAGGAGGGCCTGGGGTATCTTGGTATTTCCGTAAGTCACGGAATCACTGAACCAGCACCATTCATCCTTCTTCGCCTGACCGTAGCGTTCGATCAGCGAGTCTGCCAGATTTTGGAACAGTTTCTTTACGGCTGTCGCACTGCTGTAACGCTGGAGAAAGTGATAAAGGCCGATCATGGCGTATGCCTTTGCCATAGGATGCTCCATATCAAGGTTTGCCGTTGCTCTTTCCAGGAGCTCCCTTGAAAGGATCCGAAACCACTCGGTGGGACCGAGCTGGACGCCACAGCCGAGTGCCCAAATCGCCCTTCCCCAGGTATCTTCCGTTTTCGGCCCGTCGTTAAATTGACGGGAGTAATCCATCAAATTCCTGAACCGGCCATCAGCCAGTTGAGCATGTCTTAGAAAGGCTATATACGTATTGGCCAATGTCAGAAAGCGTTCCTCCTTTACCTGGTGATAGGCGCCGAGGGCCACCACCAGGGCTCGCGCAACGTCGTCGGTTGAATACCCGAAGCGGCGGTCCGGAACCCCATAAACGGAGTGCTGAATGATACCGGTCTCATCACTGAGACGGAAGAGATGGTCCAGCTTGATCTCGGGTATGGCATCCTGGGGCATAAAACTGGTTTGGATGATCTCGGTCTCCGGCCTCGCGTGGAACGATCCGAGGACCTCGTGAAAGACGTCTACATATCGTCGCGCCACGTTCTTCCATGTCATCTGCCGACCCAACTCGTAAGCCTTCTTGCGCATCCGATGACGTTCCGCCTCGTTCTCGATGAGCCCCATGACGGTCTGGGCCATATGTTCGGGGTCGTTGAACTCGACAAGCTTTCCCCTACCGCCGGCGAGCATCTCCTCTGCATACGTGTAAGGCGTCGAAATGACGGCTTTCCCCATGCCGAGAGCATAGGCAAGAGGGCCACTCGTGCTCTGCTCCTTTGATAGGTAGGGGGTGACGTAGATGTCGCACGCACCCATGAATTGACAGAGCTCGTCGTGTGAGACAAACCGGTTGTGAAAAAAAATGTGCTGTTCCAGCCCGAGCCGTGCCACCATGCGTTGGAGAGAGAGGCGATAGGCCTCCCCGTGCTCCCTTTTGACCTCGGGGTGGGTTGCTCCGAGAATGATGTAGGCCACCCTGGGGAAGCGCTTCACCACGGTAGCCAGCGCTTCGATCACCGTCTCGATCCCTTTATTGGGGTTTAAGAGCCCGAAAGTGAGCAGGACGGTCCTGCCTTCCACATCGAACCGATCCTTATGGAAGTTGGGGTCTATGAAAGCGACGTCGGGTACCCCGTGGTGGATAAAGTGGATCTTGTGCTTGGGTACGTGGTAGATCTCGCGCAGTATGGTCTCTGACTGGCGGCTCATTACCACAAGCGCATGGGAGAGATCCGCCACATCAGAAAGCGACTTCCGGTATCCTTCATTCGGCTCTTTCATTACGGTATGGAGGGTGGTGACAATGGGTCTTTTCAGGTTTCCCAGGAAGTGATTTATGTACCTGCCCTCCGGTCCCCCGAAGATGCCGAACTCGTGCTGCAGGCTGACGACACCTGCACGCGATACATTGATATAGTCTGCAGCGAGCCGGTAGTCGTGAATCTGGTTCTGCCCAATCTCAAATGCAACCTCCGCCGGATAGTTACGGTCCTGAAGCGGGTTGTTTACGGCCACTACCTGAAACCCGGGGGTACCGATCTCGCTTGCAACGGCGTGCGCCAGATCGTAGGTGAACGTGGCAATGCCGCAGTTCCGAGGAGGGTAAGTCGCAACAAAGTAAATCTCTAAGCCTGGGTCTAAATGTTCAGTTAGTGGCACTTCTCTTCTAAACATAATTACTGCCTCCTTTGCGGATACTCAGTTGCTTCTTTGGCCAAGAACGGTTGCATGGAATTATTCGGGCCCTCATCACTTCGTCTTGCAGTTCCAGCTCAATTTGGACGGCAAGGGGGACGTCCTTCATTTGTTCAATAGCTCCTTCCCGACCTGAAACCCCGTCTCCTCAGCAATGCTCTTCCCACGTGTCACTGCATAGCTGATGGCTGATGGAGCCATGCCGAGGAGACGGGCAAGATCCGTAACGGAAGCTTTGATCTTTTGTACCGCGATGTAACAGAAAAGACTTCGTGCCTTTACCCGTTGCGCCTGGCGACCCTTTGAGAGTATATCTCCCCGTTCGAGATCATAGAGGCTCGCTATGTGGTCGGCTATTTTCTCCGCAGTATACCCTTGATTCTTCAGCAACGTACGCTGGTCATAGTTCTCCTGAGCCTCTGCCAGAACCTTAAGAACAAAATCGCTGTCTCCTAGAATCCGCTGATCTCCTTTTACGCGCTGCCTCTGGTGTTTTAATTCCGACCACCCGCCGACACTTCGCAGGAGTCCTCCTCCGGAAAGATCCTCCCGCCTGCCCTGTGCGATGCCCGCCTCGACATAGGAGCGATATGATGCCCGTGTGTCATCCTCCGCGGTGGCGAAGAGACCGAGAACGGAGTGGGTATTCTGCCACAGCCTCTCTTTCCTGCCCAATAACGCACTGTGACCGGCAAAGGGGAAGCGATCGAGGTCCGACAGCGTGGGAAGAACGTTCGAGCGGAGGGGGTTAAGATGGATGTAGCGGACGAGTTCTTTGAAGTAGACGTCTTCTTGACAGATGATGGACTTGTAGCGGTTCTGGAAGAGCTGGCCGG
This sequence comes from Syntrophobacterales bacterium, assembly GCA_017881765.1. Classification (GTDB taxonomy): domain Bacteria; phylum Desulfobacterota; class Syntrophorhabdia; order Syntrophorhabdales; family WCHB1-27; genus JADGQN01. The sequence goes on from JADGQN010000197.1 coordinate 7,402, forward strand.
TGCGACGGTGGCGGCGGTTAAAGGAAACGACATAGCCAGTGAGAAGTCTGCGCATCAAGAAGGCAATGCCCAAAGGGCCGCTCGGAAAAGGGAAGTGGGCATGATTCGGTAAGAATGCCCACGCATAACACGCGGTCTTCGTCTCCGGGAGAAGGGATGCGAGACGATCGATAAGATCATTCCGGTCCCTGTCGTTGCGGAAGATGTTCCTTCGCTCGATTCCCCGGATCATTACATGATGGACAACACCGGCTGCATCAAGGCGTGCTTGTCGAGGCATATCACCAACGGTACATGAGATGGATCAGGCTGTCAATTGAAATGTTGAAGGACGTCCCCCACATACGTATGGCTTGCGGAAGTTTCTATTTGTCCGGTTGACTCAGTGCGTCACTATGTCCTTTCAGACATGCATCGTAACTTTCGGCGCTAAGATGTTTCTTTAGCCTCAAGAGATTTTCTTGCATTGCATACGGCACAGCAGAGGTCTGGGGAAAGGTCCTGTCATTGAAAACATCCAAGGCAGAGCAGTACGAGTCAAGGGCCAGGCAAAGTAGGTCGGCCCTCTTGGTCCGCATTCCCAGCTCCATGAGCGCCTCGCCCAGTTTATTCTGTGTCATAGCCCAGTCCCTGGGAAACTGGACGCGTGTGAGGATCTCCAAGGCGTTCGTGAAGGCAGTGATTGCCTCAGTCAGCAGCTGATTCCCCTTGGGCCCGCTCGTCCTGATCCCTAGCTCCCGGAGTGAGGTGCCCAAGTTACTCTGTGCCATGGCCCATTGTTGAGGCAGGTCAGGAAGCTTAAAGACCTCAAGCGTCTCATGGTACGCCCTTATGGCTTCTTCCAGCAACTGGTTCCCCTCTGGCACTGTCCGCATGCCCAACTCCCGGAGCGCATTGCCCAGGTTATTCTGTGTCATAGCCCACTCCCTGGGAAACTGGGTACTTGTGCGTACCTCCAAGGCGGCCTTGTACGCCGTGATAGCCTCGGTCAGCAGCTGGTTCCCCTCGGGGCCGTGCGTCCT
>JADGQN010000021.1 GCA_017881765.1 Syntrophobacterales bacterium
CTGCATTTGCGCGTCGACTCGTCTTTAAAGAATTCGATGGCACGGCCGCAATGGGGACAGGGCGCTTCAAAGATGTCCCCTGGCTTCCAGTATCGCGTATCCTGACCGGGGCATATCATTGTTCACCACCTTCAGGGTTCAAGGGTTCAAGGCGCCAAGGGGTCAAGTGCCTGCGAAAGTCTTTTACTCGAACCCTTGGACCCTCGAACCCTAGACCACTGTTGTCATCCTAGTATCGCTTTCAAGTCCGCGTCCGGTGTAGAGATCGGCTTTATGTCGTAGTTCTTCACCAGGAAGTCGAGAATGGCCGGCGTAATAAAAGCCGGAAGTGAAGGGCCCAGCCGCATGTTCTTTATGCCGAGATAGAGCAGCGTCAGGAGAATTGCCACGGCCTTCTGCTCGTACCATGAAAGGACCATGGAGAGGGGGAGGTCGTTGACGCCGATATTAAACGCCTTTGCCAGAGCAACGGCAATCTGGATCGCGGAGTAGGCATCGTTACATTGTCCCACGTCCAGGAGCCTCGGGATGCCGCCTATGTCCCCGAGATCTTTGTCGAAGAAGCGGAACTTACCGCATGCAAGGGTCAATACCACGCAATCTTTCGGAACCTTTTCGACAAATTCCGTGTAGTAGTTACGCCCCGGTTTTGCGCCGTCACAGCCGGCTACGAGGAAAAAGTGGCGTATCTGTTTATTCTTTACCGCCTCGATCACTTTATCGGCGACGCTCATGACGGTACTTCTGCCGAAGCCTACCATAACCGACCCGGCTTCTTTATCATCCGAGAATCCAGGCATCGCTAAGGCTTTTTGAATAACGGGGGTGAAATTTTGGTCGAGCAAATGGGGTACTCCAGGCCAACCCACAAGTCCGGCTGTGAAAATATTGTCCTGGTAGGCCTGCTGCACGCGCATCAGACAATTGGTCGTAAGAAGGATGGCGCCCGGGAAATCGGCAAATTCCTTGATCTGATTCTGCCATGCGGTGCCAAAATGGCCGTAAAAATGCGAATACTTTCTCAGGCCGGGATAGGCGTGGGTAGGAAGCATCTCGCCGTGGGTATAGATGTTGATACCTTTCCCCTCGGTCTGCTTCAAAAGTTCTTCCAAATCCTTCAGGTCATGGCCTGAAACAAGGATAGCCTTTCCTTTCTTTGCTCCGAGGGGAACCTTGGTGGGCACAGGCTGGCCATACGTGCCCGTGTTTGCCGCATCGAGGATCTCCATCGTCCTCAGGTTCACTTCGCCGACCTTGAGCACCAGCTTTACCCAATCATCCAGGCTCAGGTCTTTGCGCAGGGTTGCCGCCAAGCCTTCGTGCATAAAAGCCGGAATTGTTTCGTCCTTTTGCCCGAGTATCTGTGCGTGATCCGCGTATGCCGCAATACCCTTGATGCCGAAAAGGAGCGTATGCTGCAGGGAAAGAATATTCGGGTCTACCGTCGGGTCCGATTTCAGTCCTACTTTTTCTCCCTGCTTTACGAGCGCATCCATCGTCTTCTCCGGCTGGAAGGTTGCGGGACCTTCACCCACGTCGACTTTGCCGCCGGCAGCTTTCACTTTCCCTTTCAGGGCCTCCCTCAATCTCGCGCCCTGCTCGATGAGCGTGACGAACCATTGGGGATCGAAGTTTACGTTCGTCAGGGTCGAGAATAGCGCCTTGAAGGTATAGGTGTTGACCTCCGGGTCTATGACACCGACTTTTCTGCCCTCCACGGCGTACTGTGAAATTCCCTTGACGAGATAGACCAGAAGATCCTGTAGGCTGGCGACCTCAGGCTGCTTGCCGCAAACTCCCATAACCGTACATGCTTCACCTTTTGCCGTCTGTTCACACTGATAACAAAACATAGCCTGCCTCCTTCGCTGGATTTAGTTTTCCCATGATGTAAATTTGGGTCATGGCGATCATGAATACAAGTGTACTACTCGGCGGGAGAGCGATCCTTGACTTAGATCAAGAAAAGCGGAGATTTAAAGGCTACTACTTTATCAGGCGCTTTCTGAGGGAAATGGCGATGAGGCCGGCCAACAGCAAGAGGGCCGTCGAAGGGTCTGGCACTGGAGTATCGGGTGGGGCATGCGGAGGGTTGTCAGGCACCAGGGGTGGTCCACCCGGGCCCGGTATGAGAGAGGGATTGTCGGAACCAGAATGAAAGATCGGAAACGCTGCACCCGCCAGTGCAGGGAGAAAGCCCAACCCGCCGACACCTCCCGAAGCGGTGCTGGCAGCCAGGACATCTTGAGAGGCGGACGCAGCCCCCGGGATAGGCATTGAGGCCGGGATAATATCTCCTTCGCTGAACGCGTCAGCCGGATCAGCGTTGACCGCTTCGGCGGAAGTGGGTACAGGCGGCGCAGTCATCGCAATCGGAGGGAGCGAGGCGCTTCCTTCTATAATGTCGTTTCCACATTTCATCGTCCAATGGACGCCGATCTCACTGCGCAAGACCATATTTCTTACACTGAAAATAAAGGTGAGACCGTTGTCAGTCAGAATCACCTCCGCATCGTCGACGGCTTCCCCGTAACCGCCTCGCCAGGCCTGATGCGCCCGGTACTTGCTCACGTAAGGCAGGGCCGATGTCATGATTATGTCCGAAAACTTGAGTTTGTAAACTTTCTTGTTCTCAAAAGAAACCACGTAGTCCCATCCTTCAGAGGCCTCAAAGATATCTTTGTTGTAAGGAGGAAAGCCTGAAACCTTCCAGCCTTGGGAGCTTATGTAGAGGTCGCCGGGCGGCGCGTCCCGGGTGCGTTTCAGATTGTGCATGTAGTTGAAGAAATAAGGGCCCGCAATCTTGACGGTTACGATATCATTGTTCATGGTCACTTCCATCTGATCGACCGCTGATCTTCTGCCGATGACATCGCTGTAGCCGGACGGTTTTATGTTGACATACTTCCCCCCCCAGTACATGGTACCGCCAGCCCGGTCGCTGATCATGACCGCCCCGCTGCTCGTGGCCGTGAGCAATGCGGCTGTGAGGAGGCAGACCAATGAGAAGGCAACTTTGATGTTTCTCTCCACAGGTGATGTTCTAGATTTCTGGATGGCCTGTGTGGGCATTCTATAGTTTGATTCCTTTTTCATATTATATCATATCATACCTTATTGTATGCAAAAGATGCACCACCGGGATTCTGCTTAACGTTTCTCCGCCCCTGTGTTACTCTATCTCTCAGTACATCATGGATATTGCCGGCTTCATAGAAAATGTCCCGCTCTTTAAAGGGCTGCCATCGGCACAGATCAAGCAACTCGCTTCTCTAGCCATATACAAACCGCACAAGAAGGGGGAAGTTATTTTTGCCGAAGGGCAGGAGGCGACGGGCTTCTACGTTCTTATTGTGGGACGGGTGAAGATTGCGAAGCTGGCTCCCGACGGGAAAGAACAGATTCTCCATATCCTCGGATCACAGGAGCCCTTCGGGGAAGTGCCCGTTTTTGCCGGCGAGCGCTTTCCCGCTAATGCGGAGGCGATGGAGGACTCAAAGGCGCTCTTTCTGCCGAGGGAGGAGTTTATTCAGCTCATCAAGGAAGAACCGTCGGTCGCGATGAATATGCTAGCCCTTCTCTCGCGACGTCTCAGGCAGTTTAGCAGCCTCATAGAGAACCTGTCTCTGAAGGGTGTTCCCGCCCGTTTGGCATCCTATCTACTTTACATGAGCGAGCGTCAGCGGGATATGGGCCTTCTGGAACTCGATGTTCCCAAGGCGTTACTGGCCAATTTTCTGGGTACCATACCGGAAACGCTCTCCCGCATCCTGGCCAAAATGACTCAAGAAGGTCTCATTGAGGTCGACGGCCGACGGATCAGACTGCTCAATCGTCGAGCGCTTGAGGAGCTGGCTTCAGGCACCAGGTCGCTACTTTAATTGTCTTCGGGTCGCGCTTAAATTTTTCACGAAGCGTGCATTCTTCTAGGAGAGAAAGGAGGTAGCATGAGACGGTTTACTATTGTCATAGCATTGACTGTTGTCGTCTTGTTGACGGCCGTGGGAATGGCCGCGGAAAAGAAGCTTTCCAGGCAGAAAGAGTTGAAGGCCTCCGAGTGCTACGAATGCCATGGCGTGATTAAAGAGCTCCATACGGGAGGTAAGCACGCGAAAGTGCAGTGCGGAAACTGTCACCAAGGGTTGGACCAGCATCTTGCCAACCCGGGGCCCGAGACGAGGCCGGTCACGGACATGGCATGGGAAGCTTGCGGGAAGTGCCACAAGGAACAGTACACCAGCTTCATGAAAGTTTCCTGGCACCGCCCGGCCAGAGACGAGAAATCGCAACTTACCAACAGGGCGCCCAACCCGTTTTGGGACAAGCTGATGATGGGCCATGGGTTCACCAAGGAGCATAATCTCACGAGAAGCCATTCCTGGATGCTTACCGATCAGTTCGTCGTAGACCGGGCCTTTGGCGGCAGGTTTGAGCCGAAGAAGGGCTGGAATTACGTTTTCGAAGAGGGCAAGGTCTGGGACATCCTGCAGGACAAGGAGCCGGGTACCAACGCTCAGAAACCATTCAAGCCTCAGACTGCTACAGCGGCCAACCCCGTCTGCTTCCAGTGTAAGTCTCAAGACCGGATCCTTGATTGGGCTTATATGGGAGAGCCGGGAAAGGGTGCCAAGTGGTCTCGGACATCGGCTCCGGTGGAGATGGCCCGCAGTCTCCAGCATGGTCTCAACTGTTTTACGTGTCATGACCCGCATGCGGCCAGGCCGAGGATAGTGAGAGACGCGTTGATCGACGCTCTGACGCGGCCTGATGGGGACACGCTCTGGCACAAGGACCCCAAGAGGACGGGCATCAAAGTGCTCGATATGGGGGAGAGGGGCTACACGAGAAAGATAGCACTGCTTGAGAAGTACGACTCCAGATTGCTCTGTGGGCAGTGCCACGTTGAATACAACTGCAATCCGGGCTATGATCCGAAGAATCCGGACCTATCCACATACTCTGTCACGATGACGGACCCGAGGACGAACCATTTTCCTTACACCGATGTGTTTGGCCTCTATGAGCATTATAGGAACAAAGTCAGCTTCCTCGATTGGAAGCATACTTTGACAGGTGGACTCCTCTGGAAAGCCCAGCATCCGGAAACAGAAACACACTACAACTCAAAACATGCGAAGGCAAACGTGCAGTGTGATGACTGCCACACGCCGAAAATCAAGGATAAGAAGAGCGGCAAAGTCTATACATCGCATTTCGCCGCAACCCCCAGGGTGCAGCTTAAAGAGACTTGCTTGAAATGCCACAAATACTGGACGGAAGAACAGGCCAGATATTCCATTGACTCTATCAAGGCCTACACAAAGGGGAGGATGAGAAAGGCTGAATTCTGGCTTTGCGCCCTTGTTGACACGATCGTGGAGGCAAAGAAGTCCGGTGTCGATGCGGAATCCATAGTGAAGGCTCAAGATCAACACCTGCGGGCGCATATATTCTGGGAGTACTGGACTGCGGAGAACTCAGACGGGTTTCACAACCCCGAGATGGCCCGCGAGTCTCTCACCCGAAGCGTTGATGAGTCGCAGAAGGGCATAGCTATTCTCCAGCAGGCAATGGCAGCGAAGAAATAGAATCGTGGCCCAGGGGGCAAAGGTTACTTGCCCCCTGGGCCTGTCTCGTCGGTTGTCGCTAAACACCAACCTTTGGGCAGTCTGCCCTTAAGGTTTTCCGGCAAAAATCCGATACAATAAGAAAGTTTACTATCATTATGGTCCACGGATGCTGAAGAAACGACAGGAGCGGGGCAAAGAGTGGATCGAGCCATGTCCTCGCCCCTTATTGAGTCAATAGCCATGGAGCACCTGATGATGAGAAGAACGAGGTAGAAAGGAATGCATTGGGTAGGCGAAAGAGAACCCGACGCTAAAGCCGCACACCCCGTAAAAGTCCTCGTTGTCGAAGACGAGAGTGTCGTCTCCAAGGATATACAGGAGAGCTTGAAGGGCCTTGGATATACGGTTTGTGGAACGGCCTCTGCGGGGGAAGAAGCAATAAAGAAGGCGGAGTCACTCCAGCCTGACCTGGTCCTGATGGATATTGTCCTTAGAGGGGATATCGACGGGGTGGAAGCGGCTGAGACGATTCGTTCCCGTTTCCACATCCCCGTGATCTACCTGACCGCCTATTCAGATGAGCACACCCTAAACAGAGCCAAAGTCACGGAGCCATCAGGCTACATCCTTAAACCGTTTGACGAGAGAGAACTGCACACAACCATCGAAGTCGCCCTGTATAGACATACCATGCAGAAAAAGCTCAAAGAAAGCGAGCGATGGTTCGCCACGACACTCAAGAGTATAGGCGATGCGGTCATCGCAACGAACACCGAAGGACATATCACTTTCATGAATCCGGTCGCAGAGCTCTTGACGGGATGGAAGGATGCGGAAGCACTGGAGAGGGATCTCAACGAGGTCTTCAGCGTGAGAGATCAGGATGGATGCATCCTGATCAAGAACCCCGTGGCAAAGGTACTGGAAGATGGGGTGGTCGTTGACCTGAGGAACAACCTTCTGTTCAACAGAGATGGCACCAGGCTTATCGTTGACGACAGCGCGGCGCCCATTGTTGACGACCATGGGAATATAGTGGGTGCGGTACTCGTCTTCCGCGACGTCACCGAGAGAAGGAAGGCTGAAGACAAGAGGGCGAAGCTCAACGGCCTGCTCATGGCCGTCCGCAATATGAATGAGAGCTTGCTTCGGGTGAAGAGCGAGCCCGAGTTGTTCCAGCAAATCTGTGAATCCCTCGCGACCGTTGTAAACTTCAAGCTTGTTACAATAAACCTGCTCGATAAGGATCGCTATGAGATAAAACCTGTGGCATATGCAGGTGGAGCAGACGGATTTCTCCCCCTGTGCAGTTTCACCTGGGATGAATTGGCCGAGGGTCGTAGTCCCGTGGGTACGGCAATCACAACGGGGGCTCCCTGCGTGGTAAATGATACAGAGGATGATCCATCTTACGCGCCGTGGAGATCGGAAGCTCTGAAACGAGGATTCAATTCCATCGCTGCGCTGCCCCTCGTGAGTAACGGAGAGGTGATGGGAAGTCTCGATGTCTATTCGGGGGAGAAGGAAGCATTTGGCCCTGAAGAAATCGAATTTCTCATGGAAGCCGCCGGAGACATCACGGTTGCGCTGAAATCGTTGCGCCTGGAAGAGGAATTAGAAACAAGCCTCGCAAGCATGAAGAAGGTTCTGGGCGAAACAGTGGAAGCGATAGCGTACATGAGTGAAATGCGTGACCCATACACGGCCGGCCATCAACGGCGCGTTGCGAAACTGGCATCTGCCGTGGCACGAGAGATGGGGATGGCAGAGGAACAGGTCGAGGGCATTCGGGTCAGCGGATTCTTGCATGATGTCGGCAAGATTGTTGTGCCCGCGGAAATTTTAAGCAAGCCAGGTCGCATCAATGAGGCTGAACTGAGCCTGATCAGGACTCATTCGAGCGTTGGCTACGAGATACTGAAGCTTCTGGAGTTCCCGTGGCCGGTGGCAAAAGCTGTGCTGCAGCATCACGAGAGACGTGACGGCTCAGGCTATCCCGGAGGCCTTACCGCTGAGGTGCTAACCGTGGAGGCAGAGATCCTGGCCGTTTCGGACGTGGTGGAATCGATGGCGTCGCGGCGACCTTACCGCGAAGCCCTCGGGATTGATAAGGCTCTTGAGGAGATATCAGAGAAGAAGGGCACTCTATACAATCCGCAGGTTGTAGACGCCTGCCTCAGGCTTTTCAGGGATAAAGGGTTTCAGCTCGACGAGCCAGTCTGACCCGCCGCGTAGCATTCTGCGTTCTCCCGCTTCACTCCCCTTGATTTGCACAATAGTCCTTCCGCACTCCGTGTTACACGTTACACGTTACAAGTTAGAGGGCGCTTATCGCCCCCGTTACAGGCTGTTCAGGCAAGATCTGTTACGATCAATGACGCAGAACAGCGTCTTCTCTACCGGTAACGGTTACTGTCGTTAACCTGTAACAGTCATTTCATTGTCCTATAACCTATAACCTGTAACCTGAAACTTGCAACCTGTTTTTCTTGATGTTTCTTCAAAAGTTGCTAAGCTTACTGCTTGGGAACGATGCACAGGCGTAAACCTATAAAGCTCGCCGCAAAGGCAGACAGGATAGAGCCTTTCTACGTCATGGAACTGCTCGAACAGGCGCGCGAAATGGACAGAAGAGGGGAAGCCGTCATCCACATGGAGATAGGCGAGCCTGACTTTGAAACACCCGAAGCAGTGAAGCGGGCAGCTATCCAAGCAATACAGGAGAACCGGACGTTCTACACAGAAAGCCTGGGGCTCCCGATACTCCGTGAGAAGATAGCCGAGCATTACCATAGAACCCACCACGTATCGGTCTCCCCGGAACGGATTATCATTACGAATGGCACATCCGGTGCCTTTCTTCTCCTGTCTGTTGTATTGCTCAACAGACGAAGGAATCTCGTGCTTTCCGATCCCGGGTATCCCTGCTATAAGAATTTTGGTATGCTCGCTGATGCCCGTATCATTCCCGTACCGGTATCGGAAGATTCGCGCTTCGAGATAAGGGTCGAAGACCTGCGCGCACTCGGCATCACGCCGCATGTCTTGCTCGTCGCGAACCCATCCAACCCGACCGGTACCCTGTATCGTCCTGAATCTCTCAGCCGACTCTGGGAATTCGTTTCAGAGGGAAATGGGGTCATGGTTGTAGATGAGATCTACTCCGGACTTACCTATGAGGAGGATTTTCGTACGGCGCTCACCATCTCAGACGATATCATCGTGGTCGACGGGTTTTCCAAGACCTATGCAATGACGGGCTGGCGGCTTGGTTGGGTAGTTGTTCCGCCTGCGCTTGTGCGACCCATCCAGAAGGTTGCTCAGAATGTTTTCATATCGGCGCCTACAATCTCCCAGTACGCAGCGATCCATGCCCCGGATGCCGTGGTCGAAGTTGAGCGGATGAGACGCACTTACAGGGAGCGGAGAGACTTTCTGTTGCCGGAGTTGAAAAGGCTCGGCTTTACCGTGCCTGTTGAGCCGCAGGGCGCCTTCTACATTTACGCGGGCATCGGGAGGTGGAAGGTCGACAGCATGGACTTTGTCCAAAAGGCCCTTCGTGAAGCGAAAGTGGCGATTACGCCGGGCTACGATTTTGGCCTCTTCAGGGCGGGTTCCCACGTAAGATTTTCCTACGCCAATCACCTGGAAGCGTTAAGAGAAGGGTGCCGCAGGCTCGCCGACTGGCTGCCGAGCCTTTAGCCACTTCGCCTTCATCGATATAGTTTCGTTGTTTCCTCGTCCGGGTACCCGGTTGCGGGTGGGGCTCCTCGTCACGGCCTCACTCTATCTTCGAATGCGAAGCGGCGTTAATTAGCAGACCTCGACGGGGACCGTGTCAAGCAGTCGCTGAAGCGCATCACGGATGCTGCCCACGTAGCCGGGGTCCAGCCAGCGGCTGAGACCATGAGTCCGGTATACCGCTCGGGTCTTGGACGGATAGTTCATAGAGTCGATCATGACTCGGCGGACATAAGGCCGTATCCTGTCTGCGAGCACGTCGGGATGCATCGGCAGTACCGGTCCGATAAAGACAAAGGTCCTGATGCCCTTTTCGTGGAGTGTTTGCAGTGCCCTTATGCGCTGCTCTATTGACGGGGCCAGCGGCTCAAAAATCCGTCTGACCCTGTCATCCTCCGTGGTTATAGTGAATCCCACTTCGATCCGCCCGCACTTTACAATCACGTCCGTGTCCCTCAGGACGAGAGGTGACTTTGTAAGAATCTCGACCGGGAAGTCGCAGTCGGAGAGGGCGATGAGACAGCCACGCGTAAGCTTGTACTTCGCTTCGACAGGTTGGTAGGGATCCGTGACGCTGCTCAAAATGACGCTCCCTCGTTCAGCCCTTGAGAGTTGCTTTGCCAAAAGCAGGGGCGCGTTTACTTTTGCATCGACGAACTCACCCCAGGGCTCGGTATGGCCGGTATATCTCTTCATGAAGGTCGCGTAGCAGTATAGGCAGGAGTGGCCGCAGCCCGTATAAGGGTTGACGGTATAACTGATGCCTTCGATTCCTGAGCGGGAGAGTATACTCTTGGCGCGTACTTCCTTGACGACCAAAGCCATGCGTTATTATATCATGATGTGGCCTACCGTGCGCCCGGGCATGCTGAGGATTCGTGCTGATTTGAGGCCAGATCGCTGGAAAGAGACGCATCGCTGTGCTAGATTTAGGTCAATGGGATATCAGGCGTGACGCGCATACGACATTGCATTTCCTTGCTTCTTCTTATCGCGGCCATTGCTCTGCTGACGGTGACAGCCGACCCGGGTATCCAACAGAAGAGATACCTCTCCGTGGCAGCGGTCGGGGACATCATGATGGGGACGACCTTTCCCGCGGGAAAGCTTCCTCCGTATGATGGCAGGCATCTGTTCCGGAATGTCAAGGAGAGGCTGAAAGGGGCGGACATCATTTTTGCAAATCTGGAAGGCCCGCTTCTCGACGAAGGCACCTCAGTTAAATGTGTTGGACAGGAAACGTCCGGAACCTGTTACACCTTCAGGATGCCAACCAGATACGTGGGCCGTCTGGCGGAGGCGGGATTCAACGTCGTTAGCACTGCAAATAACCATATATTTGACTTCGGGGTGGAGGGAGAAAGAAGTACGCTGACAACCTTGCAAAGCGCCTTGATACAGCCGGCCGGCGGCAAACGCATTGCGCGGTTTCGCGTAGTCGGGAAGAGCGTGGCTGTAGCCGGCTTTTCCTTCTCACCTTCAGACACGTCGTCCCCCTCGGTTCTTGACATACCCGGCGCCAGGCGGGTGGTGAAAGAACTGAAAGAGGAGAACGATATCGTTATCGTTTCCTTTCATGCCGGTCCTGAGGGGATTGATGCGCTCCACGTCGCTGAGGGATCGGAATTCTTCGCCGGAGAGCGGCGGGGGGAGACGCGGCGGTTCGCCCATGAAATGGTGGACGCCGGGGCAGATTTCCTGATCGGACACGGGCCGCATGTCCTGAGAGGCTTTGAAGTTTACAAGAGCAAGTTAATCGCGTACAGCCTCGGAAACTTCATGACGTATGCAGGCATCAATACTCAGGGCCTCCGAGGAACGAGCCTCATTCTCCACGCTACCCTGGACCTGGAAACAGGTAACTTTGTGTGGGGTAGGGTAGTCTCCCTTAAGCTCCGAAACAGGGGCATCCCGTTTGAGGATGGGGAGCACAGGGCCCTTAGACTCGTCAAGGGCCTGTCCCTGGATGACTTTGGCCCGAAGAATTTGCAGTTTGATGATTCAGGCGCCTTCTATCTCCCTTCTCTCTTCCAGAATACGCGTGCATATTTTTCGCCTTCTGGGTACTGAACGGTCAGCTCCCCTTTATAGGCCTTGTGAATCGCATCCCCTATCCGCCGGGCAATATGCTCGTAGGTCGTCTGTATCTCTATTTTTGCACCCCGATCAGTCAATGAAATTATTCTTTCAAGGGGGCGCATTGCTTGCTCAGCCCTTTCGGCGTTGGTGATGGTGTTTAAAATGTCCGACTTGTGCTGCGACAGAAAACCACCCTCTAAAGTAACGATACCGCCTTCAAATTTGTCTGCTATACGGCGGCATGCCGGGCAGACCATTTTTGCCGCACTTGGCGGTATTGGCTTGACCCACTCGAAAGCCCCGTTCTTGAAGACAACGCTGCATTTTTCACATACGGAAGGATCCCGGTATTTCTGTTTAACAAAATAAGGGTCATGTACATCTTCCTGTAGCAGTCGGTCCTGTCTTGCCAAATGGTGCCCTCCAAATCTAGGAATTTTATTTCCTAAGTAAATATAAGGCGTCAATACCAGGATATCATGGCTCGATCAAAAAAAGTTACTCGCGGGATTTAATCGAAAGCCGGTATGGGCGATAACGTATAAGAGGAGAAATTGTGCCCAGGATTGCACTCAAAAATGTAGAGGCCGGTATGCAGCTTTCGAGGGCCGTCCTTAATGATGCCGGTGCCAAGCTCGTCGGTCAGGGAGCCAGGATAACGCAAGAGATGCTCCGGAAGCTTGTCAACGCGCATGTACGGTACGTATTCGTGGTCAGCCAGTCAGATGATGGACAGCTTGAGGAGGCCCTCTCAGGCCTGGAAGCAAGGTTTGCCAGGACCAAGGACAGGCTACACATGGACAGGCTGAAACGGTTGCTGCGGGAGCACTTCCAGGAGCTTTATTCATGACGACTGTACGCTCTGTGAGGAAGCAGATTGAGCACATGGGTGCGCTTCCGACCCTCCCGACGGTCGTTCGGAAGTTGCTCGAAATGTGTGAAAATCCAAAGGTTTCGTTGGCTGAGATAGCAACGATTATCGCCCAGGATCCGGTGCTCGCGGCCAAAATTCTGAAAGTCGTGAATTCGCCGATTTATGGTTTTCCCGGTCGGATATCGTCTCTAACGCAGGCCCTGCTCCTGCTTGGGCTGAATGTAGCGAGAGGCCTGCTCCTCGGGGTATCCGTTTTGGAGATTATGCAGAAATCCATCGTCGGGTTGTGGGAGCACTCCGTCGGCTGCGCCATTGTTGCCAAGATTATTGCCAAAAGAAAAGGCCTTAAAGACCCGGAAGAGGTTTCCGTGGCGGGATTGCTTCACGACATAGGCAAGGTCTTTCTCAGTCTCAAATTTCCGGATCTTTACAGCCACGTTATCGCGGAGGCCGGCGGGAGAGCCATCTTCATAGCCGAGGCGGAAAAGGAGTCTTTCGGCGTTACGCATGCCGAAGTGGAGGCATGGGTAGGCAGAAAGTGGAATTTCCCCCAAGGCCTGGTTGAGCAGATGGCTTACCATCACAAACCCGGTCTTTCGAAGCACTATAGTCTTCACACCGCAATAGTTCATTTCTCAGACATCCTCATCAGGGGACGAGGCTTTGGTTTTGGGGGTGATAAGCTCGTGCCCAGCGTCAACGACACCGCTTGGCGGCTGCTAGACCTGTCGGATGCGGACATAAGAGAGATACTGATTGAGATGGAGGATGTATTGGAGCAGGCGGAGGATCTGCTCCTGGCAGGTAAGGCGGCTTGAAATCAGTCGCACTCATCACCGCGGACCTTGTCTTGAGGAGCAGGCTGGAGCGGTTACTTGCCGATTCCTTCCGCGTCGTTCTTTTCAGCAGCATCCAGTCATCGCTCGATTACATATACAGCTCTATGCCCGACCTCATGATTGTTGAATCAATGGGCGTCAATGACTCATCGACGAAGGGCATACTCAATGACTTGAAAAATGACCCTATCTTTGGCCAGATTCCGATCATGGTCATTACTGAAGACGAGATGGTTTCGTCTAATTGCCATTGTTTGATTGCGGATGACTACGTGAGGAGGTCGAGTCTGGAAGCCGAGGCCCGGGCCCGGGTGGAATTATGCCTTCAGCGCTCCGCCCGCTTTGTGGAGATCAACCCGCTGACGAGACTTCCAGGCAACATAGCCATCCTCAAACAGATACAGAGCCGGCTGGATTCAGGAGAGGTCTTTGCGGTTGCGTGGGTGGACCTCGACGATTTCAAGCCTTTTAACGATAAATATGGGTTTGCGCGAGGCGATGAGGTGCTCAGGATGGTGGGCAGGGTTATTCTTAACACAGTCAAAGAAGAGCAGCCTGTGAACAGCTTTGTCGGTCACATCGGTGGAGACGATTTTGTTTTTATCGTTAAGTACGAGGCAGTAGGGGCTGTATCCGAAAAGATCATAAAAAATTTCGATGGGATCATATCAATCTTTTACGACGACGAAGACCGGACAAGGGGGTATATAGAATCCTCTGACAGGTCAGGGAATAACCTTTTCTTCCCAATCATTTCGCTCTCCATCGGCATCGCTCACAACAACCTCATGCGCTTTTCTCTTTCTGTCGAGATAACAGAAATAGCCTCAGAGATGAAGCGTTATTCCAAACTCACTCCCGGAAGTTGCTACAAAGTCGACAAGCGCACGTCGCGCAGGTCCTAGCTAAAAAACAGGTAAGGACAAGATCAAGGGTAGAGGTAAAGACTAAAGCAAAGGTAGAGGTAAAGACTAAAGCGCCGGACGCCTTGTGTTTGAGCCTTTCTCTCAACCTTCGTTCTTGTACTTTCCTCTGCCTGTCCTTGCCCTTACCTGTACCTACTCTCTTCACCCTGTCCTTACTTCACTCTGTTCTTAATTTGACTATCCCGTAGGGCCAGATTACAATATAAACGATGGCAATTCACTCAGTCAGAAGATATCCCGACCCCGTGCTCAGAAAAGTGGCGGAGAAAGTAACCGACATCACCGCTGATGTGTGCAAACTGTCCGAAGACATGGCGGAAACGATGCGCGCTGCGCGAGGTATTGGGCTTGCGGCCAACCAGATTGGTGTCGCGCTCAGGATCATAAGCCTCGAGTTGGAAAGGGAGGCTGCACCCCTCGTCCTTTTGAATCCTGAGATTGTTGAAGTTGCGTCCGAGGAGACTGCTGAGGAAGGGTGCTTGAGCCTGCCCGACTTTTACGAAACAGTCAAGAGGGCGCGTCAGGTATTGGTGAAGGCCATCACCCTGGAGGGGAAGGAGTTCAGTCTAGAGTGCGAAGGTCTCCTGGCCAGGGCATTCCAGCACGAGATTGACCACCTGAACGGAATATTACTGGTTGACCATTTAAGCCCGGTTAAGAGACAACTCTTCCGAAAGGAATATATGAAGGAGTAGATGAGGATATTCTTCTTCGGCTCCTCAAGCTTCTCCGTTCCCCCGCTTCAATCAATCCATCCCCTTGTTTCTCATGTTGTGACGAGAAAGGCGAAGCCTAAAGGGCGCGGCTACCTGCTGGAAGATGGTGACGTGGCGCGACTGGCCCAGCGCCTCGGGCTGCCTCTTTTTGAGATGGATTCCTTTAAGGAGTCCACCGCGCAAGATCTGGCGGAGCTCAAGCCTGATCTGCTTGTGGTAGTCAGCTTTGGCCTCATCATACCTAAATGGTTTCTGGAAGTGCCGTCCGTCGGAGCTGTTAATGTGCACCCGTCACTGTTGCCGAAATACCGTGGACCAGCGCCTATCCAGTGGGCCGTGAGGAACGGAGAGCCTGAGACCGGCATTACCATCATTAAGATGAGCGAGAGGATGGACGCCGGGGATATATTGTATCAGGAGCGGTGCCAAATCGGAACGAGCGAAGACGCGAAAGGGCTCTCGGAGAGGCTGTCTGAGAGGACCGCTGAGATTCTGCCGGGCTTCCTGAAGGGCATCGAGACGAATGGGCTGCCGACAGGTGTGCCACAGCGGGAAGAAGATGCTACCTATACACCCATGATCACGAGGGAGATGGGACTGATTTCGTGGGCTGCGAAAGCGACCGAGATTGTGACGCAGGTGAGGGCTTTGGTGGTTTGGCCAACTGCCTACACATTCCTTGACGGTAAACTGCTGAAGGTATCCGCGGCAGATGTTGGCCATAGGACAGAAGAGGCTGAGCCGGGTACTGTGCTGGAAGTCCTGCCTGATGGGCTGCTCGTGGCCGCCCTGGGCGGTTCTGTCCTGCTCAAGGATGTGCAGGTAGAGAACCGCAGGAGGATGAACGCCTCGGAATTTGCGAGGGGTTACAGGGGCATAGTCGGGAAAAAGTTGACCTGACGGGGCTTTCCAGCCATTTTTTTGTTGACAGATGCAGCTTTGGTCTTTATTATCAAAGAGACGCGCGGTGTTTGGTATCCTTCTTGCTAGAGTGGTGGAGATGAAGAGAGCAGTGCTATTCGTTGTCGGGCTGGTTGGTGCCTTGGGTCTTATCGTGATGCTCACCGGCGCAGGTTCGCAGGTGATTGCTTCTTCCCCTGTAAATATCCCTATGCTCGAGGAGCGGACATCCTTGGGCAATGATCAGGCCAGTGTTTCGAACCCGGATATTCATGCCGACAAGGGAACGGTGGTTTTGACGAATGATGGGGAAATTCCCGGCGCCTTGGAACAAGTTGAGGAAGAAGAACCATCCCTCCTCGTAGGGCCGGGTTCACTTGAGAAATTCGACATACCTATTGTCTTCAATGAAGCCGTTCAATACTTCGTCCAGTTCTTTACCGTGGAAAAGAGAAAAGTTTTTACCAGGTGGCTCAAGCGATCCGAAAGGTACGTGCCAATGATCAGGGACATATTGAGGCAGCATGGCATGCCGGAGGATCTGGTATATCTCGCCATGATTGAGAGTGGCTTTAACACGAGGGCCTATTCCCCGATGAAGGCGTGCGGCCCCTGGCAATTTATCTATGAGACGGGAGAACGGTACGGACTTAAGAAGAGCCACTGGGTTGATGAACGAAGAGACCCCCAGAAATCAACCGTTGCGGCGGCGCGATACTTGCGGGATCTATTCAAGCAGTTTGGTGACTGGTATCTGGCAGCTGCGGGATACAATGCCGGAGAGAAACGGATTGAAAGGGCCATCGTACGACACGAAACGACGGACTTTTGGAAGTTAAGTAAATATAATACTCTGCCCCGGGAGACCCGGGAATATATCCCCCAACTGATAGCCGCAGCCATCATTGCGAAAGATCCGAAGCGCTATGGATTTACAAATATTGAATACGAATCGCCCATAGAATTTGTTCAGGAGCAGGTGCCGGGGGGCATCTCTCTGGAGACGGTGGCGCGGGCAGCGTCAACGGATGTGGCCATGCTCAAATCACTCAACCCTGAACTTCTGACGGGCATTACGCCACCCGACGCGAAACAGTACGCAATGAAGCTCCCGAAAGGCATTGAGCAGCAAGGGTTCCGCGATAACCTGGCCGCAGCCGCGGAAAAAGAGAGAAGAATTAAGGGATTTGCAGCCTATGTTGTTAAGAAGAAGGATTCGCTGCCAAAGATCATGAAGCGTTATGGGGTCACGTATGCGGACCTTACACTGGTGAATTATTGTGACACAGGGCTCAAGGCAAAGCCAGGTACCATTGTCTACATCCCCTCGTTCCAGAAACAACCTGGAGTTAACACCGAACCGAAGGTTCAAGTGGCTCGAGGTCTGAAAAAGGCAGTACCCGCACCACAGGTGGAGGTAGAAGCCCAGAAAGCGCCGACTGCAGAGCTGAAGCGTGTGGTCCAGGCTGAAAAGGGAGACACCAAGAGGTACCACATCGTCAAGAAAGGGGAGAAGCTGACCGACATTTCGGAAAAATATGGTGTGGATGTGGCCACCCTGAAGGAGATCAACAGGCTGAAGAAGGGTCAAATCAATCCGAATATGCGGATTCAGCTGGTTAGCGAGAAGAAGGTAGTTAGCGAAAAAAAGGCGCAACCGAAGATAGCCAGAACCTTTCACATGGTGAAGAAAGGGGAAAATCTCTCGGACATTTCGGAAAAATACGGCGTAAATATGATCACGCTGAAACGGGTAAACAAACTGAAAAGCGATCGCATTTTAGCCGGTATGAGATTGCGTTTACCCGAGAAGAAAGGCTAGTTCGCTTATCGTAGTAGATACCAGTTTGAATTCAGAAGTAGACCGAGGCGGCAAGTAAGGAGTCGACGCAGGCGTACTGTGGTACGTCAAGGAAGGCGACGCCACGACAACGAAGGTATACACTGAAGGCGAATTGGTATCAGACTTTCAGGACAAGGTTGATCATATCTCCGCGCGTGAAGCCCATGGCGTGGAAGAACTGAAGTAGATCCCAATCGTTCCAATTGACGAGTGTGTAGATAGTATCTACCCCATGTTCCCTGAGGTTAGTAACGAGGGCATTTGCAAGCTCTTTGGCTATCCCGCGGTTCTGGTAATCCGGGTCTATACCTATTGTGTCGATCCATCCTATGTTGTTGGGAACCTTGAATTCCCATCCGCTGACCTCACCGAGGATGAAGCCTATCGCCTTACCATCTACCTCGGAAACGAGCGAAGCATCGGGGGGACGGGACTCAGCTTGCTTGATGATCTTTGTTAACCAATAGTCCCTCCTCGCCTCTCCAAGCACTTTGGTGTCGATGTCGACAATGGCGTCCAAGTCATCTTCTCTCATGAGCCTGATAGTCAGTTTATCAAGAAAGTTGCTCATTACGGCCTCCATGGCAGAAGCGCATCTCCCTGGTCGCGAGGTCCACAGGGTTTGTAATCTTGTGAATTTAATAACATGGTGCCGGAGAAAAATCAACCACTTTCTTCACAACCTCACTATCCAGAAGATAGGGGCATGGGTCCCTACAGGGTGCTTCTCTATGGGATGGTCTGCTATCGCTATCGGGGGCAAGGATCCTTACAGGATGCGGTCGGTGGACCTTATGATGCAGCCGCGGCTTCGGGATCACTCTTTAGGCTTGCAATGCGGTCAGCCCAGTCCACCGATTCCAGATAAAGCTTTGGAGCGATTGTTTCATTCAGGGAAAGCTTTTTTGCGGAGCGTTCGAATCGCTCCCAGTTCCCGTTCTGGTAATTGACCACCAGCTCAAAAACCTCTCTGTATTTGCTTTTCATGCCGAGGAGAGCGTTCTTCACTTCCTCCGACAAACGCATGGAGCCTAGAATTTCACGCAAAGGCCGCCCGATCAGGACGTCGAGCATGGAGAACATGCCCACAAAAAAAAGCTCGGAGTCGCACCCTTTAAGACCACAATGGTTCGCAAGCGCTTCGCACATCCTAGCTCTGATGAGGGACGTGACAATGACTTCGGGTGGCCTGTCATTACCTATGAATGTGAAAAGCACGAGGGAGGCCCATTTTCTGACTTCGCTTTCGCCGAGCAGTACCATAGCATGCCTTATGGAGGTGATATGTTCCCGTAGACCAAAATAGGCGGAGTTGATGTAGTTCAGCAGAGTGTAACAGAGCGAGGTATCCTGCTTTATCACCTTCTCCAGTTGGTAGAAGTCGAGCTCTCGCCGGTTTACCTCCTTCACCACCTGCATGTAATTGAGCTTGATTGTGGGAATATCTTTACCCGAAACAATCACCGGCTTGCTGAAAAAGTAGCCTTGGAACAGGGCGTAGCCCCTGTTGGCGGCATCCTTGAATTCCTGTCTCGTCTCCACTTTCTCTGCAAGTAACTGTTTTGAGTGTCCTGAAAGCTGTTTAACGACCTTCCAGCGATCCTGTTCAGAGGTCAGCTTAAAGTCAACTTTGACGATGTCGGCTAGCTGGAGGAAAGATTCCTGAGTAGTGTTGGCAAGCGTATAATCATCCAGGGCGAGCGTAAACCCTGCCTGCTTCAGATCTCTGCATGCGTTAAGCAACGACTCGTCCGGCTCGATGTCCTCCAAGATTTCGACGACCGTTTGATCCTGAGGAAGACTCAGGGCTACCCCACTCAGCAGGAGGTCTTTGGTAAAGTTTATAAATGCCTTTTTTCGACCTGTAAGTGCCTGCGGCCCTAACATGAGGAAAGCGTTTCGTATAACGCTTAGCGAAGCCTGGCTTCCGTCTGTGCCTTCGTATACGTTGGAAGACCCGGACCGATAGAGGAGCTCATAGCCGTACACATGCTGGTGTGAGTCGAAAATTGGCTGACGGGCAACAAAGACGTCCATGTCGCTTTACTCCAGTTCTGTGTCACTCCCGGCGCAGAGGGTGTGGACCCCCCCGGCCTGGGCTAGCGTGACGCGTGCAAGCGAAAGAGCCCTCAGCCCCCCACGGCTCGGGGGACAAGGCTCTGGTTCGCCTCCTTTCCCTGAGGAAGCTTCCGCAGATCATCATTGACTGATGTCTGGTATTCTAGTATTGCTTTCGTCTCGATAGAGAGGAGGTCGATAGAGCGAATGCCCACCGCAGAGAACTTTTGTTCAAGTTCTCCATAATTTTCATCATCCAGATCTTCGGTGATGGCGAGCAGTGTGCCTAGGACCCCCGCTCTCTGCAGGAGAGCGTCACGGATCTCCAAGGCAAGGCTGAGCTTATCGATGATCTCCTGCAGGGGTTTGCCGAAGAGCACGTTAACGAAGGAGAGGATCCCTGTTATGAAGGCGCTGTCCGCAACAGTCTTGCTGCCGGTCACCCGTTCAGCCAACAACTCCATTATCCTTCCGCGGACGAGCACCTTTTCTGTGAGGGGATTGAAGGTATGGTCGCGATGGTCGATAGTAAACAGGAGCAATCCGACCCATTTCTGTAGATTCCCGTAGCCGAGTAGGGCTATGGCTTGCCTGATCGATGTGACCTTTTGCTGTACCCGAAAGAAGGCGGAGTTGATCAACTTGAGAAGCCCGAAAGTGAGTTCCGGGTTCTTCTTGAATATGCCTTCTACGGTGTGCATGTCCTCGTCTCTTGCAAGGTAAGCTGAGAGCTCCAGCAAGAGGAGTTGGGAGGGAGAGATCGACTTTGGAGTTATCTTGCAGGTCCTGTGATAAAAGGATCCCTTGAACAGATCAAAGCCGAGATTAAGACAATAGTTATATTCTTCCTCGGAGTTGACGTCCGAAGCAAGAAGCTTGGCGGATAGCTTCTTAAGCAGACTCACGTTTTCAGCAATCTTGGCGCGATCGTTTCCTGCCATGCTTATCTGCACGAATTCGGCAAGTGGCAGAAAGGGAGAGAACGATTCTTCATGCTTGAAATCATTAAGACAGAATCGATACCCGCGTTGCCGAAGGGCCTTGCACTGTTCCATGAGCACCGCGTTCGTGAGCGGGTCTCCGTCCGAGACTCCAAGCACGGTTTTGTCCTTTGGAATCAGCGCGGTGATGTGGTCCTTCACCAGGTCGGGCCCGAGGCTAACCACGGCCAGTTTTTCGCCCGTCAACTGTCGGAAGCTGTTGGTGCTCAGGAATACGGCCAGAGCTTCACCCGGTGATAGCGTGGGCACGACGTCCGGTCGGAGGCCGTTCATGTCCCTGAATAAGACCTCGTAGGCAGCGATATTCTTGTATCTGTCTAAAAGCGGCTTTCTGGTCACAAAGCATTGATTCATGAAAGATTCCCTCGCTCATTGTTGATATCTTATGTTTGTGGTGTGCAGTGATCACGGCTGTTTCCAGACAAGCAATAAACATGCCACATTACCGGGCCTTTGGCCCTGAGCCGTGGGGCCCACGCTAAGCGGTTCACGGACGGGCGCAGCCACTAAAAGGCGTCTACCTTTCTAGTCTGTTTTGGGTCAGAGGTGGGCGGAAACTGCAACTCGGTATAGCCTTTCTGGCAGGCATGGGGAACCCTGCCGGGAATCTTTGGTCTGCTTTCCGGGGTTCAGGGACGCTTCTTCTTTGGCCCGCGCGGGGAACGAGACAAGCCCTTGACAACCCGGCCTATCATCGGTTAAGCTAGCTGATACGAATAGGGCCCATAGCTCAGCTGGAAGAGCCACCGGCTCATAACCGGTAGGTCCCTGGTTCGAGCCCAGGTGGGCCCAATACTTAGCGAGAAATGGATGACAGATCATATTATTTTGTTCCCGCGTTACGTGGGCTGAGCAGAAGGGGGGTGTACGGTACCGTACACCCCCCTTTAACTTTTAAGGAGGCCAGACGTTGATAGAGGAATTAGAAACCCTCTGCGAGATGCAGAAGCTAGACACACAATTGATCGAGCATGAGCGGAAGAGGGCGCAGGCGCCGAAGCGACTCGCCGAACTAGAACAGGATCTCCAGAAGGCGAAGGATAAGGTGGCAAAGGAGAAGGAGATCATTGAGGAATTGGACAAGGAGAGACGGCGGAAGGAGAAGGAACTTGATACGGAAAAAGAGAGGATAACGAAGGTCCAGGCGAAGCTGTACGAGATAAAGACGAATAAGGAGTATCAGGCGGTTCTGAAAGAAACCGAGGCTGCGCAGTCAGCCAACGATAAGACAGAGGAAGAGATCATTCTTCTGTTGGAGCGGATCGAGGAGTTACGCAAGGATTACGACGCTTCGGTGGCTTATGTCAAGAAGAGGGGTAAAGAAGTCGACGCTGAGCAGAAGGAACTGGAAAAAGAGATGATCTCCGTGGAGAGTGTGGTTGCCGCGTTGAAGAAGGAACGGGACAAATTGCTGAGCAGAGTCGGTGGCGAGGCAAAAGCCCGCTACAAGGTGCTGATGGAGAAGAGGAGTGGTCTAGCGGTTGTCAATGTCAAGAATGGCGTTTGTCTGGGCTGTTACATGAACATTCCTCCGCAACTCTTCATTGAAGTTATGAGGAATGCCCGGTTGATCGCCTGTCCGAGCTGCAACAGGATCTTTTGCT